>CAMLSF010000098.1 GCA_946482615.1 uncultured Chromatiaceae bacterium
ATCTTCAGGCCCCTTGCAGACAAAGAGCTGATCGAACGGCTGAATATCAAAGAACAGGTTGGCTTACTGACCTGGGACGACAAACCCCGGCTTAGTGTGGCGGGTGTGCAGGACAAATTGAATGTCTTTATTGATGCAGCCGGTACTATTGGCTTTGGCGACGGTTCACTCTGCTCCAGCCATATCCTGAAATTTGAACGGAAAAACTGCCCTAACCTGGTGTTAAACGAATTCTTCTGCATGACACTTTCAACTGCTATTGGCTTACCTACAGCAGAAGTTGCATTCCGACGTTTTGGCCCTCATCCGGCCCTGATCGTCAAACGTTTTGACCGCAAATACGATGCTGCGGCGCAGAAAGTGCTGAGACGCCATGTGATAGACGGCTGTCAGGCCCTGAACTTAGCAAGAGACCTGAAATACGAACGCAATCTGGGTGATGGCAGAGACGTTCAGCACATTCGGGATGGAGCCAGCCTGCCAAAACTATTTCAGTTATGCCAAATGTGGATGGGTGCGACTCACTTACTGACGCGACGATTTAAAAACGTCAGTACGGAAATCAGTTTGCATGTGCTGGCATATAACCTGAAAAGAATGATGTCTATCTGGGGTACTGAAGGATTAGCAATTAAGCTGAAAGAGCATTACGGTTAGCGGCTTTAGTCGCTTTACCCCCTGATAACAACTCAATAACGCTCAATATTGGACTAAAAAGCCCCTGAACCGCCTGAGTGAGAACTACAGCACATAAGATTAACTTCAGCGAGACACTAACAGTGCATTCTGGCAAACCACTGAAAGAGCAGAAAATACGAGTTTTTACACAGCCTGGGCACAAAGCCGCAAACCAGCCACGTCAATACAGAAACTCCTTTCCCCTACACCACCCGATTCTCACGCTCACCAGCTTTAAAACTCTGCATATTCCGGCCAATGATGTTGACCAGATCCTGCTGCGCTTCCTGGCAAGCCCAGGCGATGTGGGCTGTGATTTTTAGATTATCCAGTTTGGCGTTTAGCAGAATATGGTCGGCTGGAGGTGGTTCTTGCTCTAAAACATCCAGCACGGCGTAGCCAATTTGTTTGTTTTGTAAGGCGTTGAGTAAAGCCTGGTTGTCGACCAAAGCGCCGCGGGCTGTGTTGATGAGCATGGCGTTTGGCTTCATTTTTGAAAGCGCTGCGGCATTAATTAAGCCGACTGTATCCGGGGTTTGTGGGCAGTGCAGGCTGATAATGTCGGCTGTTACCAGCAGCTCGTCGAAGCTGACGCGGCCAGGGCGAATTGTGCTGACGCCGGCGTGTTCGCTGATGATCACCTTCATATCAAAAGCCAACGCAATTTTTTCCACACCTTTGGCGAGTGCGCCGTAGCCGACTAAACCCAGAGTTTTATCCGCCAGTTGGTACATAGGGTTGCCCAGCACGACAAAGGTTGGGCTTTGTGGCCACAAGCCCTGAGCGGTGTTTTGGTTATGGTGTTCAGTTTGGCTGTAAAACGCCAGTATTTGCGCAAACACATACTGCGGCACTGTATAGCGGGCGTAACCTGCCACATTGGTCACAGCTATGCCAAGGTCCTGCGCTGCTTTTAAGTCGATGTTGTTGGTGCCTGTGGCGGCAATACACACCAGCTTCAGAGCTGGTAATTGCTTTAAGCTGTCGGCATTTAACAGCACTTTATTGGAAATAATGACTTCGGCATCGCGGCAGCGCTCCAGCAGCTGATTCGGCTGCGTCATGCCGTAGCAGGTCAGGCTGCTGGCTTGGTGTTCGATAGCAGAAAAATTGATGCCAGGGCTAAAAGTGTCGCGATCCAAAAATACCGTTTTCATGCAAAGTGCTCGTCTGAAAATGAGGGTTCGAAGATGAAAATCCAGGCCCTGCAACTGAAACAAGGCCCGGTACAGTTTACGCAGTTTGTTGGCAGAATGCCGAATAAATCTCGCTGCCTGAGGTCAGCCAAATTTGCGGTTTGCTGGTGAGGTACGCCAGCAACTGCTCAAAATAAGCGATGCGGTGTGGTCGGCTCAATAACCAGGGAGGAATATTCAGCAGCGGCTTGCTGCCCTGGCTGCAGTGGAACCGGAGCCTGAGTACCGGAGTAAGCCGGCCCCCAGTTCACCGGATCGCCGTGCATTTCCATTTTGGCATTGTCGGTATACCAGTCCACCAGACGGCCATCACAACGTAACAACCAGGTAGTGCCTTCAGGACCAGAGCGGAAATCGCCATGACGCACTAAGGCTGGACGGAAAAAATACACGCCTGGCCACTGCTGACCAAAGTTAAACTCAAACGATCCTTCTAAAGTGTAAGCCTCTTCGTAGACCGGGTGATGCGCTAAAGGATGCTCCACCCAACACGGCTTGGCCCGGATCAGACGGGTGTCAAAATCGTTTTTTTCGTCGCGGAACAACAATTTAATAAAAAGCCCCGGCACCGGAGTTCCACCAGCGAAAAAGTCCATTGGGCTGCCTATTTCCACCGGGATCCAGTCCATTTTGTCACTGTGTTTGATCACCAGTTTTTGGTCCGGCCGCACTGTGTCTTTGCTTTTGTCCGCAACTTCAAATTCCCAGGTGCCAAATTCGCGGAAATACAGGATCTCGGTACCGGCTTTGACCGCTAATGCCGGACACAGAATGCCAGGCGGAGTGCACCAGTAGCCGCCTTCAGTCAGCAGTTCATCGCCAATACGAACCTCCCCGCTCAGTACATACCATTCGGTTTGTGCTATATGCACCCCAGCAGGTCTGGTCCAGTCTGTATCAAACAACACCTTGGCAGAGACTGAGCCATCTTCTTCGTCATAACTTAAGTTACGCTGCGGGCAGAGCCTGTGCCACCCACCAGTTCAGACGGGTGCCAGAGCAAATCTTTTTCATCAACCATTTCTACATGCGGACGCATAGCCTTCCCCTTCAACTTATTGCCCTATCTATACCTGTCGTACTTGAAGCTGCAGCTTTGTTGCTGCGCTGCAACTCCAATGACTTCTGTTAGCTACGGATTTCGCAGCTAACAGGAGTTTCTGCCAGAGCTTTGGCAAATACAGTGTCGTCTTTCAGCTTGTCCCCGGCAGTTGATTCGCTGAGCAAACCCTCCTGCTCAGCCACCACTAAAGCCACCATAGTATCGCCTGTGACATTCGTAGTGGTTCTGATCATATCGACAATACGGTCAATGGCGGCGATAAAGGCGATCCCTTCCAGTGGTAAACCCACCACAGACAGGGTGACAGTCAGCATCACCA
Organism: uncultured Chromatiaceae bacterium; assembly: GCA_946482615.1. The sequence continues at coordinate 3,257 of CAMLSF010000098.1, forward strand.
ACGCAGTACCGGGCACACCAGCTGTGCCTAAAGAGGCTAGCGTGGCAGTGCCGACAATCAGCAGATAATCAATAAATTGCAGCTCAATGCCATATAAGTTGGCGATAAAAATCGCGGCGACTGCCGGATAAATACCACCACAACCATCCATATTAATGGTTGAGCCCAAAGGTAAAACAAAACCTGCATAGTCTTTGGATACTTTTAAGTCTTCAGTCACAGCTTTGTAACTGGCTGGTAAGGTGGCGTAACTGGAGCAGGTGCTGAAGGCGACCAGTTGCACAGGGAAAATAGCTCTGAAGTAGTCGGTGACTTTCATTGAACTGAAAAAATGTACAAAACCACCATAGGTCAGGCTGATATGCAGCAAACAGCCAACATAAATAGCCAGAATAAATTTGCCCAGCGGCAGCAGCATCTCCAGGCCATAAGTACCAACCACCCAGGCGATCAAACCAAATACCCCGACAGGGGTAAACAGCAACACCAGACGGGTTACTTCAAACATCATATCAGCACCAGAACGCACCACCGCAAGCATAGCAGCGCCCTTTTCGCCTATATTTCGCAGCGCCAGTCCAAGCAAAATGGCAAATAACATCACAGGTAACACCTGGCCCTGAGCCATAGCTGCTATTGGATTGGCCGGTATTAAGTCCACCAGCACCTGACTGACAGGAGGTATGACTTTTTCCGTCACTTGAGCAGCCACTAAATTCTGGCCTGTTTCAAATTGAAAGGCGGTGCCAACAGCAAGGCCTATCAGGCTGGCAATCAGCGCCGTCAATAAAAACAAGCCAACAGTTTTAGTGGCAATACGACCTAAACCTTTGCCTTGTCCCAGTGAGGTGACACTCAAAATCAAACTAAAAAACACCAGTGGGATCACTAACATTTTAATGGCATTGATATAGGCAGTTCCCAGAGGCTTTAACAGCAGCGCATCAGTACCTAAGACCAAACCCGCTATCGCACCCAATACCATAGCAACCACGACCTGCTGCCAGAGTGCAAATTTTAAATTGATGTTTTTCATAAAAAATTCCACAAAATTAGCCGGGCAGTATAAGTGCTATAGGGATCCGGACCAATTCAGTTCTGTTCTAAGCAAGAACCAAAAGGAGCAAGGCCTGGTTTTTTTGTAGCCAAAATATGATATTCATTTTTGGAATATAAATAATGTTTACACAAACGATTCGATCTAATAGATTGAAGTTGTTGCCGCAACTCACCGTCAGCGGGAAGCGGTAACTACTCTGGTTGTTGTATGGATACGAAATTCGTAGAGTGCAGGATGCACTACCCCAGCTACGTCCTATTCCTTGTCCTGTTGCTTGTGGTCCACAGTCTTCACCGACTTAAGTGACTACCCCATATAGTGCCCCGCCAACTTTTCGGCGGGGCTTTTTTTACTATCAGGACCGGAAGCGGCCAGACGACGATCAGGATCTGCTTTAGTATGGCTCCGGATATTCAACCGGAGCTCCACTATGAAAACTTCTGTCCAGTCTTTTTTCGCTTTACATCATCAGGAAGACCCCTTGCTGCTTATAAACATCTGGGACCCTGCCAGCGCTGTCTTAGCGCAACAGCAAGGTGCAAAAGCCATTGGCACCTCCAGCGCAGCTTTGGCCTGGTCTTTGGGCTACGCTGATGGTCAGCAGCTTCCGGTAGCCGAATTGCTGGCTGCGGTGCAGCGTATCCTGCGTGTCACCCAATTGCCCTTTACTGTGGATATAGAACAGGGTTACAGCGATGATCCAATACAAGTCGCAGAGCTGGTATTGCAGCTGGCAGAGCTGGGGGTGTCGGGAGTAAACATTGAAGATGGTTTGGCAGAGCCTGCGTTGTTAGGTGACAAAATTCGGGCTTGTCTTGTACTGCTCGCTGGACGGCCTTTGTATATCAATGCCAGAACTGATGTCTATCTGGCACAACTGGCGGCAGGAGCAGAAGCTGCTGCCGAATGCATCAGACGGCTGGAGTTATACAAAGAGGCAGGAGCTGATGGTGCTTTTGTGCCGGGAATCACCGATCTGGCAGTGGCCAGGCAACTGAGCCAGCGCAGTTGTTTGGCGCTGAATCTGATGGGCTGGCCAGAAGGCGCAACTGCGCAGGATTTAACCAGAGCCGGAGTCAAACGCTTAAGTGCAGGCCCGGCGTTGTTTATGCAAAGTTATCAGGCTTATCAGCAGGCAGTGTTAAGATTTTTGCAACCAACAGCTGCTTCAACGCCGGCGTTAAATTACGCAAAGTTAAATCAGCTGTTCAGCTAAATCCCTTCGCCCAAAAAGACTTTGGTATAACGGGGTTTCACCCAGGCTTGTTGGCCCAATGATAAACCCAGTTGTTTAAAACGATCACGCGCCAGCTCAACATGGATCAGCTGCTGGCTGTCTTTGGCTAACAGCTCCAGCCGGACATTAGGGCCTACTATGGTGATCAGATCGACTTTAGCTTCCAACGCGTCATCCGCAGGGTTAAGCAACAGATCAATTTCATGAGGCCGTACATAAGCAAAACCACTTTCTTCCTGCTCGTTGGTAAATTGTGGCGATGCGACCGACAACTGGCCAATCTCAGCTTTGCCTTGTTTCACCCGGGCGTGGAACAAGTTCACATTGCCTAAAAATTCATAAACAAAAGGATTAGCCGGGTTGTCGTACACTTGCTCTGGTGAACCTTGTTGTTCAATCCGGCCTTTGTTCATCACGACAATTTTGTCCGCCACTTCCAGTGCTTCTTCCTGATCGTGGGTGACAAACACGCTGGTGACATGAATTTCATCATGCAATCGTCTTAACCAGCGTCGTAATTCAGCTCTGACCTTGGCATCCAAAGCACCAAAAGGCTCGTCGAGCAGCAAGACTTTAGGTTCCACCGCCAGAGCCCGGGCTAATGCAATACGCTGACGCTGACCACCAGAGAGCTGCGAAGGATAACGGTCGGCTGTCCAGTCCAGTTGCACCAGCTCCAATAAATGCTGCACTTTTTTACGAATAAGTTCAGGGGAAGGCCGGTATTTCTTCGGTTTGACTGTTAAACCAAAAGCCACATTCTCGTACACCGTCATATGTTTAAACAGCGCATAGTGCTGAAACACAAAACCTACACCACGTTCGGACACATGGCGTGCACTGATATCCAGATCATCAAAATGAATGCTGCCACTGTCGGCTTGCTCTAAGCCGGCGATAATACGTAATAAGCTGGTTTTACCCGAGCCTGAAGGACCAAGTAAGGCCGTGAGCTCGCCGGTCTGAATGGATAAACTGACATTATCGACGGCAACAAAGTCGCCAAATTTTTTATTGATCTGGTCTATACGGATGCTCATATCAGCTCTCTGAGTTCAGGTTACAGCCAGCACAGCCTTTGCTGTCAGTGGCTCAACATTACTTCAGATCCGGTGGTCCGGTGCGCTGAAGCAGGCGGAAAAATTGATCCCCTAAGTAATTGGAGTTGCGGCAAGGCGACCAGTGAAAGAATCCCCATGAACATAGTGGCCTATGTGATTGGGGTGATAGAGCATGGTCAACACAGCAGCAGCTTCAAGTACGACGGGTAGGTTCACTGAGGGAAACAGTCTGAACCAGTATTATAATGAAGGTTTATCCAGACGTAATTTTTCGTTTTTTTCCAGCTGCACTAATTTGCCCTGATGAAACACCAGTTCAATAGAACCAAACTCAACCCGGCCCACCAGTTTTTCCAGTTTATCCAGCAGTTGGTTCAGTAAATCTGCAGACACTTCTTTTGCCGCCATTTCTGTTCTCCTTAAGGACATCTATATGTCTTTAAGCATTAAAGCAGAGCCAACTAATAACTTAAAATACTTTAAAGCACCAAGGTTATACGAAAAAGAAATATACGAAAGAGTAAATAAAAATGGGATCAGAACACATTAGTTATGCGTAACTAATGTGTTCTGATCCCATTTTCAGCAGTCGTTAGTGACGTGGAGATTCGTCGTCTTCGTCATCCTCAAAGTCGCCGTCTTCGTCTTCACCACCTTCAAAATAGGTGCCCCAGCCGTCGTATTCAACTCCAAACTTTTGCGCTAAGGCTTCCAGTTTGATGGCGTCTGCGGTGATGCTGGCGCCGTCCAGCGATTGTTCACGAATAGCGTCAAAAACCCAGGCTGTGCCGCCTTCTTCAAATTCAACTTCTTCGGCGTCTGTCACTTCGTAACCTAATTTAAAGACTTCCACAGCCAGTTTTTCTAAGCGGGCAAAATCTTCATGGTAAAAATGGTGTTCGATGGTGTATTCCGCATCCGGATCGCTGCCATCTTCCATCAGTGCAGCTATAGTTTCTTCAGTAAATTCTTGCCAGTTTTCCATGATATTACCCCGTGACAGTCAATGAGTCGGCAGTGTAGTCGGTTGCCACTTCGCTATCAAGCTGCTTAATTTTATCTGCCATTTGTTGCCGTACTGTTTCAGCCAGTTCGCGGGCCGGAGTTCCTTCAGGTTGGATAGGCGGCATAATTTCAATAATGACTCTGCCGTTGTTCCATTTGTTTAAACTCACTTTGGTGGTGCTGCTCATACAGATAGGCACCAGCGGCACTTTGGCCTGATGGGCAATATGAAAAGCGCCGGTTTTAAAAGGCAATAAACCACGGCCATAACTGCGGGTGCCTTCAGGGAAAACCCAGACTGATACCTTATCCTGCACTATACGATCCACTGCGCCCTGCATAGTGCCTACAGCTTTAGATTTGTTGGCTCTGTCGATCAGGATATTGCCGCTGAGCCAATACAGCTGACCAAAAAACGGGATCCATTTCAGGCTTTTTTTACCTATGGTGACAGTGCCAGGTAACAAGGCTTTGCTGATAGTGAATAAATCGTAGTTATTCTGATGGTTGGCTAAAAACACACAAGGCATAGCAGCTGTGACTTCAGGCGCCTGGCGTACTTCCACTTTTAAACCAAAGATCCAGGCCGCCCAGCCATACCAGCTGGAAAATAACGCTACGTTCGGGACATAAAAAGGACGAACCAGACAGATCAGCAAACCCACTAAGGCACTGAATACAATAAAAATGGCGACCAGCACCAGACGTATAATGGCTAACACAAAAAAGGCCCCTGTAGTTTACAAGGGCCAGAGTATAACGGTTTGGCAGCTTTTGTCTGGTTTGATCTGTTTCCCCGTCGTGCCTGACGCTGCAGCTTTGTTGACTGCGCCATCCCGCCCCGGTCACATAGTGAACTATACTCCCGGGGTCGTGCTGACTTGTCGCCTCGCTGCAGCACAAGGGCGCGGATAAACCCCGCCCTTACAATTTTACGCAAGAGGCTATTCTGTGGTATCACCTGCCACTTCACCTGTAAGCAGCTCGTCAATCCGCTGCAAACCGCGGGGTAACTTGTTGCCACGACGGCCACGTTCACCTATGTAATGGGCTAAATCATCCACCTTAATGGTCATTTTGCGTTTACCCGCTACTAAGGTCACGGCTGTGGCAGCTGGCACTACGGTTAAGAGTTTCAGATACTCTTCACGGCTGGCGGCGCGGGCTGATGGAATAGACAATATCTTATTGCCTTTGCCTTTGCTCAGCTGCGGTAAATCGGCTACAGGGAACACCAGCATCCGGCCTTCTGTGCTTATCGCCACCACTAAATCTGTTTCCGGATTTTTAATAGGCACAGGCGGCAATACTTTAGCGCCTGTTGGCAAGCTTAATACCGCTTTACCTGCTTTATTACGGCTGACTAAATCAGCAAAAGTACCAACAAAACCATAACCAGCATCACTGGCCAACAATAACTTCTGACTGTCTTCCGCCATCAGTACATGTTCAAAGGTCTCCCCTGCCACTAAAGTAAAGCGGCCGGTCAGCGGCTCACCCTGACCACGGGCTGAAGGTAAATCATGGGCTTCAGCGGCAAAAGCACGACCTGATGAATCGATAAAGGCAGCATACCTGTTACTGCGGCCCATAGCGGCTGCTTTAAAGCCGTCCCCTGCTTTGTATTGCAGGCTGTTGCCGTCGACATCATGGCCTTTGGCGCAGCGCACCCAGCCTTTTTCTGACAAGACTACTGTGACAGCTTCGCTTGGCAGTAATTCTTTTTCGCTTAAGGCTTTGGCTTCTTCGCGCTGTACTATTGGGCTTCTGCGGTTATCGCCATATTTTTCTGCATCCGAGAGCAGCTCTTCACGAATAAGTTTGGTCAGCTTTTTCTCTGAACCTAAAATGCCTTCTAAATAGTCACGTTCTTTTTCCAGCTCGGCCTGTTCGCCGCGGATTTTCATCTCTTCAAGCTTGGCTAAATGACGTAACTTTAATTCCAGTATGGCTTCGGCCTGACGTTCAGAAATGCCAAAGTGCGACATCAACACAGGTTTAGGCTGATCGTTTTCACGGATGATTTTGATCACTTCATCAATATTGAGGAAGGCGATCAACAAACCTTCTAAAACATGTAACCTGTCCAGCACTTTATCTAAACGGAATTGCAGGCGACGACGCACTGTATCGCGGCGGAATACCAGCCATTCCGACAAGACTTCCAACAGGTTTTTCACCCTGGGTCTCTGGTCCAGCCCCAGAATGTTTAAATTCACGCGATAGCTTTTTTCCAGATCCGTGGTGGCAAATAAATGCGCCATCAGCTGTTCTACGTCTATGCGGTTAGAACGCGGTACTATCACAATACGGGTTGGGTTTTCATGATCCGATTCATCACGCAAGTCACTGACCATAGGCAGTTTTTTCGCGTTCATCTGAGCCGCTATCTGCTCCAGCACTTTAGCGCCCGAGGTTTGATGCGGTAAAGCTGTGATAATAATGTCGCCATCTTCCAGCTGATACAAAGCACGCATTTTGATGCTGCCACGGCCTGTTTCATACATGGCCTGCAGTTCGTGCGCCGGGCTGATAATTTCAGCGTCGGTTGGATAATCCGGCCCCTGAATATACTGCATCAAATCAGGCACTGTCGCCTGGGGGTTATCCAGCAAATAGGCGGTGGCATTGGCCACTTCGCGGGCGTTATGCGGCGGAATATCTGTCGCCATACCCACAGCTATGCCAGTCACACCATTAAGCAGAATATGAGGTAAACGCGAAGGCAAAGTGCGGGGTTCTTCCATAGTGCCGTCAAAGTTGGGCACCCAATCCACAGTACCCTGCCCCAGCTCGTTCAGTAATACCTCACTGAAACGGGACAACTTGGCTTCGGTATAACGCATCGCAGCAAAAGACTTTGGATCGTCCGGCGCACCCCAGTTACCCTGGCCATCCACCAGTGGATAGCGGTAAGAAAAGGGCTGCGCCATCAACACCATAGCTTCGTAACAGGCACTGTCACCATGAGGGTGAAACTTACCTAACACGTCACCGACAGTACGGGCCGACTTTTTATACTTCGCCAGATGAGATAAACCCAGCTCCGACATCGCATAAATAATACGGCGTTGCACTGGTTTTAAACCGTCGCCAATAAAAGGCAAAGCCCGGTCCATAATGACGTACATCGAATAGTTCAGGTAGGCTTCTTCAGTGAAGCGACGCAGCGGCAGCTGCTCTGTCCCTTCATTGGATATCATAATATCTGTCATAGTTAGCTTATAGCCTGTTTCTAGTGTGTTTTCTCAAGTGACTTTTCCTGCAATTGTGCCTGCATCTGAGCCTGACGGCGCGCCAGTTGCCACAACAACAGTACCAGCAGAATTAAACTGGTGCAGCCAAAGAGCCCAATCCATAACCATTGGTTTTGTCTTTTGCGCTCTGCTTCCTGCAGGCGCAGAGCCTGCAACTCATTGTCTTTGGCCAAAAGTTCATTTTGAGCCTGTTGGCGTTCTGCATCAAAACCTAAACGCAGCCTTTCCACCGACAGCTCATGTTCTTTATTGCGTAATTTGTGATAGCCCTTAAAAAACTGGTCCAGATGTTCATAGGCTTTTTGATAGCGGCCTGAATCAGCTTCCAGCTTGGCTTTTAAATTCAGGATCCATAACTGGCTGGACTGATTGGAACTGTTGTCTTCCTGGCTTAAACTTTGCTCCGCCTGAGCTAATTCCTGACTGGCCAGCGAAATTTGTCCCAGCTCGCGGTAAATCAGTGCTTTTTCATAATGATGCATGGAGTTTTGATAGGTTGATTGCAAACCCGGCAAATACTGTTCAGCTTTTTCGATATAAGCCAGAGCAGCGTCCAGCTTTTTATTGTCTTTGCTGGTGGAGGCCAGGCCCAGATAGGCAAAATACAAATTGGCCTGATCCTGTTGCGCCATCGCCAGTTGCAGCAGTTGATCGTAACGTTGCATGGCTTTATCGTACTGTTCCAGGTAGCTGTAACTCCTGGCTAAATTAAACAGCACATCCATTTTATCTTTTTGCCAGCCTAAAGCATCGTATCCTTCGATGGCTTTTTCCATAAAGTCTATGGCTTCTTTGTCAAAACCAAGACCTACATACAACAGCCCTAATTCAGCATTGACATAAGCCAGAATTTCCTGGTCCTTCAGCAGCACAGCTCTGTCGTAACTGCTTTTGAGCAGCATCAAAGCTTCCTGAAACTTATCCTGAATACTGTAAATAGCAGAGATGTTAATATCGGCTTCGATATGCAGTTTTTCGGCTTTTAACTCTGCCGCCAAAGCAGAGGCTTGCTGGTAATAATGCAGAGCCTGCTGATACTGGCTTTGCATCTCCAGCGCAAAACCTAAATTGTTCCAGAAATCTATAGTGACTAAATCACGGCGCTCCCCGAGCAAGGCCAGTCCCCGCTCCGCCACTTCCTGCTGTTGCTGATGCTTGCCTAAACTTTCATACACATCAGAGAGTTGCAATAAATACTGCACCTGTAACTCAACAGGCCAATCGCCATAAGCCGCCTGTTGTTGTTCTAACAGCTGCAGCATTTGTTCAGGCTGCTGAGCTTTTTGTTGTTTAACCTGTACCAGCCAGTCCGGCAAAACAGTATCCTTTGCCTGCAGCGGAGCCGCCAGACAAACACAGAGGCTTAACAGAGTTCCCCATGATCTGAGGTATTGTAGTTGTTTCATCTGTAATCCTTCAGGGCACAGGTAAAAAGCTATACAGCCACTACAGCGCGGTCGCCTTTCATCTCCAGCCAGTCTTTCCGGTCTGTTGCGCGCTTTTTCGCCAGCAACATATCCATCATTTCCATGGTTTGAACCACATCATCTATGGTCAGCTGTACCAGACGTCTGGTGTTTGGATCTATCGTAGTTTCGCGCAGCTGCATCGGGTTCATTTCACCCAAACCTTTAAAACGTTGCACGTTGATTTTGCTACGTTTTTTCTCAGCCTCCAAGCGGTCGAGAATACCTTTTTTCTCGTCTTCATCCAGCGCGTAAAATACTTCTTTACCGCAGTCAATCCGGTACAAAGGCGGCATAGCAACATAAATATGACCGGCTTCGACCAGCGGCCGGAAATGACGCATAAACAAAGCACATAATAAGGTCGCGATGTGTAAACCGTCCGAGTCGGCGTCGGCCAGGATACAAATTTTGCCGTAGCGCAGCTGGCTTAAATCAGCCGAGTTCGGATCCATACCTATAGCGACAGAAATATCATGCACTTCCTGTGAACCGAGAATTTGTTCAGATTCCACTTCCCAGGTATTGAGAATTTTACCGCGCAGTGGCATCACAGCCTGAAACTCCCGATCCCGCGCCTGTTTGGCTGAACCGCCGGCTGAGTCCCCTTCGACAAAAAACAGTTCGGTGCGGTTTAAATCCTGTGATGAACAGTCCGATAACTTGCCCGGTAATGCAGGACCAGCCGTGACTTTTTTGCGGATGATTTTTTTCGCAGCACGCAAACGTTTTTGCGCATTGTTGATACAAAACTCAGCCAGCTGTTCCGCAATATCAGTGTGTTCGTTCAGCCATAAGCTAAAAGCGTCTTTGACCACACCGCTGATAAAAGCCACGGCCTGACGGGACGACAATTTCTCTTTGGTCTGACCGGCAAACTGAGGCTCCTGCATTTTTAATGACAGTATGTAACTACAACGGTCCCAGACATCTTCCGGGGTGAGCTTAATACCGCGGGGCAATAAATTACGGAATTCACAAAAATCACGTAAGGCTTCTAACAAACCCTGACGTAAACCGTTGACATGGGTACCGCCCTGAGCCGTCGGAATTAAGTTGACGTAACTTTCAGTGATCAGTTCGCCCCCTTCCGGTAACCAGAGCACGGCCCATTCCACAGCTTCATGGCTGGAGCTTAAGCTGCCAACAAAAGGCTGCTCAGGCAAAGCGACCATATCTTTGACTGCATCCATTAAATAATCACGGATACCAGCCTGATAACACCATTGATAACTCTGATTATTCACCTTGTCGTCAAATTTGATGGTCAGGCCAGGGCACAATACAGCCTTAGCTTTGAGCACATGCAGCATACGGCTGACAGAAAACTTAGGTGAATCAAAATAATCAGGCGCTGGCCAGAAGCGCACTCTTGTACCTGTATTACGTTTGCCGACAGTGCCGGTAATAGCCAACTCACTGACTTTATTGCCATGCTCAAAAGCTATTTCATAGACATTGCCATCACGGCGCACCGCCACATCCACCCGGCTCGACAAGGCGTTGACCACAGAAATACCTACGCCGTGTAAACCACCGGAGAACTGATAGTTTTTATTGGAAAATTTACCACCGGCGTGCAGACGGCAGAGGATCAGTTCGACACCGGACACCCCTTCTTCAGGGTGAATATCCACCGGCATACCACGGCCATTGTCTATGACTTCCAGCGACTGGTCTTCGTGCAAAATCACATGCACTAAATCGGCATGGCCAGCCAAAGCTTCATCGACGCTGTTATCTATCACTTCCTGCCCTAAGTGGTTAGGACGGGTGGTATCGGTATACATACCAGGACGGCGCTGCACTGGCTCAAGGCCGGTCAGCACCTCAATGGAATCGGCGTTGTATTGCTGGTCTGTCATAAGGCAAACATCACTTCTCTGAATCACTCGTTT
>CAMLSF010000099.1 GCA_946482615.1 uncultured Chromatiaceae bacterium
AGGATAACCCCAGCCACGGAACTGCTGTTCCTGACGTGGTGATTCGATAGAAGATAACACCAGCGCAAAACCTAATTTGTCATCCACAAATTTATCAACATAGTTGATAGAGGCTTTATGACCGTGATCATCAAAATCCGGGTTACCGGCATCCTGATCGTTTTGTTCGTAGTTTAAGTTCACCACAAAAGTATCTTCTGCCGTCAGAGGACGCACAGTTTGCAGATCCACAGTACCGCCGATACCCTGCGCCATCAGGGTCGCGTCCGGAGTTTTGTAAACCATAGCAGTAGACACTATTTCAGATGGATACAGGTCGTATTCAACACCACGGTTGTCACCCATACCTAATAATTCACGGCCATTTAATGAAGTGCCAACGTAGTTTTCGTTAAAACCACGCACAGACAAACCGCTGGTACGACCGTTACGACGCTCACCGGCTAAACCTGGTAAACGCGCTAAAGATTCAGCCACGCTGGTATCTGGCAGCTTACCAATGTCTTCTGCTGACAAGACTTCAACGATGGAGTTTTCGCTCATTTTAACAGCCTGAGCTTTTTGCAGACTGCCACGGAAACCTGTGACGCCTATGACTTCAATTTGTTCTTCTTGGGCAGGAGCCGCCTTGTTAGTTTCTTCAGTCTGTTGTGCGTAGCTGTACGAACTGACACCTGCAGTCGCAATAGCCATAGTGAGTATGCTTAACTTGAATTTATTCATGCCCTTATCCCCGGATTTGTTTGTTTTTTTGCTTCAGACTTATATCTGTCTGGTAATCGATACTAGTCTGACCTTACTAGTTAAACTTATCGCCGCCAATGTTCAACATGAATACGTATTCACCTCCTATGTTGACGCCCCTTTGCAGAGCATTTATGCAATTTTGCATTCTATTGGTGCAAGCAACCTGCTGGATCGCCTGATTTATTTGAAGGAATGGACCAGAGCCTGCGCTCTAACTTAATGCAAACTTAGCTCAGTTCATCGAAGTTGCAAGTGGATATGCATTCAGCTTTGCATAGCTGCGGAATCAAGACGTTACACTGCGATAGCATTGCTTTAATGCTCAGCTATGTTCCGGGCAGGCACAATCAGACACTGATGCTGTAAAAAAGGCCGTTATCAAAACGGCCTTTTCGCTGACAGTGCAGTCAAAACTTTACTGTACTTTGGTCACCCTTAGCACTGGCGCTGCCGGGTCTGTTGCTGTCACTGTTACCTTATAATCAGCCTGCTCAGTGACAGGGAATTTCAGATTTGCCCCACCTCTGGTCAACACTTTATCAGTGTCTACACTGACGTTTTGATCGGCAGAACCAAAATCTACTGTGCTCCAGTCTGCGGAGGCTATCTTAAACTCATGATCAGCCGATACCTCAAGGTTTACCGTCACACTGTACACACCAGCACCGTCGTACTGCAGTGGATTAACCACACCCCAACCATTCATGTTGCCTCGCAGATAAACAGTGGTCTCACCATAAGGCACGAATTCAGTCACAGTGATCACCGGAGCCTCCGGATTGACAGCATTGACGCTGAAGGTATAAGTCGATGTTTTAGGGATAGTAATTTTCAGGTTAGAAGCACCACGGCTTAAGGTTTTCGCCGTCCCTAAAGTCACTTGTTGATCGGCTGAGCCAAAATCTACAGTGGACCAGTTCGCTGAGGCTATTTTGAACTCATAGTCACCTGCGGCAATAGTGATGCTTGCGCTGTAGACGCCATCACCGTCATAACTCATCGCATCTGTTTCACCCCAGCCATTCATGGCGCCACGCACATAAATAGTGGTTAACTCATAGGGAGGAATATCAGCAGCGCCCAAAGTGGCATCAGCTTTTAAACCTTCGCCCTGAGCACCATTTTGAGGTTTAACAAAAACAGCTGCGGTATAGGCTGGTACAGTAAATGTACCTTCTGTAGCAGTTTCAGCAAAGCTGGCATCCTGCACCTGAGTATCGGCTGAAGCTTGCTGCACCTGATGCAATACAAAACCTTTGGCAGTTGCAACCTCATGAGACTGCTCTGCTGCAGTGCCATTAATCACTACAACCACAGCGTCATGCTCAGGATCCAGATCCGTTAAGCCTGTACCATCGTCTATGCTCATCACAATCAAACCTGGCGTCAGGTTTTTACCAATATTATGGAACCCCACCCGCTGCATCACATCCTGGCCCGTAGTTAAACGAAACAGAGAGCTGCTTTTACGAATTTGCAGGAATTCGTTAAACACATCAGATGAAAACTGAATATCATCAGCAGCAGCTTTGGTATTAGCTTTGGTCGCAACAGCGGCTATGGTTGCCCAATTGGCACTGTTGTCCTGAGCCAGTGGTAAACCTACATTCCAGTTATTGGTTTCTTTGCTGAAATCAACAAAGTTAAACCAGTCACCTGCGTCATAACTGTTTCTATCCAGCGATTTGGAACGCAGCAAATCGTCCCCCATTTGCAGGAACGGAATACCCTGGCTTAACAAGGGGATAGCTAAAGCAATGTTGTTCGCCCTGACCCGGTTTTCCAGGCTTAAATCCACACCTGCTTTATGCAGTTCCAGCTGCAATTTATCCCAGATGGCTTCATTATCATGCTTAGATACATAGTTAATAATATCGGCAGGATCTGTAGCATAACCTGCTGGCTGCGAGTTCCAAATCACACTGGACGCTGTGCCGGTATTGCCTCTGTAGTCTTTGATAATAAAGTCTTTTAAGGTGCCGGCTAAACCAATTTCAATAAAGTTCTGCTGCTGGCGTTCCCCATCTTCACCTTTGCCGGTAAACAAGGCGGCACTGCGCACGCTGTCCCGTAAACGGTCATTAAAAGTACCAATTTCTGTTCCGGCCATATTAGCCTGACGTGCTTGTTCAAACAGCCGATCATCAGCCACTTCACCAAAATTCCAGCCTTCCCCATAGAAGTAGGTGTCAGGATCCACAGCTCGTACAGCGTCTCGGGCCGCTAAAATATTAGCTTTTGGATGATGACCCATAATGTCAAAACGGAAGCCATCAAAGCTGTATTCACGAGCTAACAACACCAGCGAGTCTTTGACGAATTTATCCATCATTTTGTGTTCAATTGCCGTATTTTCGCAGCAGGTAGAACGCTCTATAGTGCCGGTGGTTGGATTGTATCTGTGGAAGTAGCCTGGCACTATTTTGTCAAACACTGAGTTGTCAAACACAGCAGAGGAATTGGTGTGGTTGTACACCACATCCAGCACCACCCGCAGCCCCATCTCATGCAACGCTTTATTCATAGCACGCATTTCTTTAATACGGGCGACGCCTTCAGCGCTGGATGCATAACTGCCTTCAGGCACGTTAAAGTGGTGTGGATCATAACCCCAGTTAAAACCGTCTGTTGCCCTCATGTCTGCTACGAGCTGTTGCGCCAGTTCACCTGAAGGCTGATAGGACTTCAGTAAATCGATCAGTACTGTGGCATCGTTTTCGTTTGCACAAACTTTGGCGTTGGCATTCACTTTACACAAGTCACCTACTGTATCTGTGATCTCCACACGTTTAGTCGCATCTTCATTCACAGTGGCCATATCTGTGGCAGGTAACATATGGAAATGCGTTACCCCACTTTCAGCCAGCTTTTTCAGATGTAAAACAGGGGCACTGTCCATCTCCGTAAAGGCCAGGTATTTCCCCCTATTGGCTTCACTGACACTAGCATCACGGATACTGAAATCACGAATATGGCCTTCGTAAATCACTGTATCTTCTGGATTTTCAATAGTTGGAATAGTTTGGGTTGCCCAGCCTTCAGGTTTTAAATCCTCGTCAGCTAAATTAACAAACTGACTGAAACGACCATTGGTCGACACACTGACTGAATAAGGGTCTGTGCTTTCAACAGTTTCAATTTTTTTAGTAGCCGGATGATACACCTTCACCTCAAAGCGGTAGAAAGTACGATCCAGACTGGCTTTGGTGCCGCTGTAACTCCAGATCCCTGTCGCGGTATCTAAAGTCATCACCTGAGTTGAGGTCAGTGTTTTTGCCGCGTTGTAGAGTTTTAACGCCACGCTTTGAGCTGTAGGAGCCCAGACAGCAACCTTTACTGTATCGCCTTCATAGCTGATACCTAAAGTGGCTTCATCAGCGTCAGCTTCAGCACTGGTGTACAAATCATCCAGAACTTTAGCGGCTTGTACATAACTGGCGGCGGCTAGCTTGTTTTCCGCATCATAGGCCGCCAACACCAACTGGTTTTTCAACAGAGATTTGACTTGCTCTGTTGTCATGTTACTTCTGAATGCCGGCCAGTCTGCAATATGCGGCACCAGAGCTTTTTGCTGCTCTGTCAGCTCTGTTTCTTCTAAGCTAACAGTGTCCCCATTCAACTGGTCATCTGCATCTATTTCCAGATTGGCTGTAGCTGAATGGTGTAACTGCACTTTGCTGGCAATAGCACGATCTACATTCCAGACAAAGGTGTTGGTATCCAGCCAGTGAGCAGCTGAATTTGCGATAGAAACACCTAAAGATAACAAAGGGAACTCAAAGACGGAGTTCACGCCAGAGAACGTAAAGTTCATCCGGGCAAATTTTTCATCCGATTTAGGTCCTAATGGCATTTTCTGATCGCCACCACCCATTTCTTTACCTGCGTCATCTGTGCCAACATGGATAATAAAATTACCGCAAGCCCCTTCGACACCTGCTACGCCATCTTTTAATTCCAGAACCCAGTAAGCTCCGTAATTAGGATCAACCGCAGTATGCTCCAAACCATTGTCCCATGAAGCAGCTAAAGAACTGTCTTTGTAGGCAGAACAAGCGTCATTATTCCAGGTATGTAAGCGATACCCGTCATAGTTACCGTCGGATCTTTTGTAAAATAATACGGCCTGACCAGCGGCAGGAAAAAATGCAGGCTCTGGTGCGTTAGGATCAACCCCAACAATACAGGTTTCGTTTTTCGCATCAGGCACTGTCGGCGCTTTACATTTGATCGGTGGTGGGTCAATACAGGCAGTGCCTGCAGCATTAGGAATTTGTGGCACATTACAGGTTAAGAGTTTAGTGCCACCATCTACTGAGTCTTCGCCACCACCGCCGCAAGCGGCCAGTGTCAGCGCAGCCAACCCCAAAAGGGCCAGCTTTAAGCTATGTGTTATCTGAAACATAAGTCGTGCTCCAATCAATTCTTGTTATGAGCACCCGTTCATCAACTGGGTGCTAAATTTATCACTCAGGGTCAGAACGTATAGTTCGCACCAACAAAATACTGGCGGCCAAAAAACTGGATAGTGCCGGTATTGGCTTCTTCGCCAAAATAACTTTTGGTCGGTTCATCCGTCAGGTTGTTGACCTGAAACAACACACCAAAGTTATCGTTGATTTGATAAGAAGCCTGGTAATCAATCACTGTTTCACCGTCGAAGTTCACCGTCTGAGCTTCAACAGCTACCTGTTCAGACACAAAATTGTCGCGGTAACGCCCACTGATACGGGTTTCAAAACCTTCGTATTCCCAGAACAGAGTCGCTGTCATGACGTTTTTTGATAAACCAGGTAAGGTGATATCAATGGTCTGAGCGCCTAAACTGACCTGCTGCTGGATTTCACTTTCCGTGTAGGAGTAGCTGCCACTGAAACCTAAACCTTGCCAAAAGGAGGGTAAAAATTTAAACACCTGGGTGTACGCAATTTCAGCACCGCGGATATAACCGCCTTTGTCGTTATTCACTGCAGTAGTGTAATTGCCCGGAGTGGTAGCCACCGGAGGTAAACCATCCGGATTGCCCGGTTCAGTACCTGGCACATAGTCCGGAATAGGGAAACCGGCGGCAGCAAAATCGAAGTCTGTGATAGTGAAGGTATTGATAAAGGACTCTATGTCTTTATAAAACACTGCGGCGACAAAAGCACCGTCCGTTTCAGTGAAGTATTTCTCGTAAGAAATATCATACTGAGTGGCGTAAAACGGCTTTAAAAACGGACTATTGGAACTGGAACCATTTACCTGTCCCGTCAGCGCATCTATGGTGTAGCTGGTATTAGAGGCTAAGCGGTCAATAGGCGGCCGCGACATCACTTTAGCTGCTGCAAACCGAATCTGATCGCTGTCTGTTACGGCAAAATTCAGGTTCAGCTGTGGCAGATAATCTCTGTAGGTCTGGCCTATAATGCCCGGCTTATAGCGGGTGTTCACCAGACCTGCAGCATCGGTAATATTCTGTGCGCCTAAAGTTGCGTCGCCGCCTACATCTGTTAAATCAGAAGCGTATTGATCGGTTTCGACCATACGCACCCCTATGTTACCAGTGACCGGAATAGAGAAAATCTCTGTATCCAGATTGGCCATGACATAAGCAGCCATCACGTCTTCATAGACTTCGCCACTTTGTAGCACAGACCACGCAGTATCAGGACCACCAGGCACTCTCTGGGATGGCAGAATCCCTGTATTTCCCGTGCCCCAGGTTTGTACCGGCTGCGGAATACCTTGTGGGAACCAGGCGTTTAGCGCTTTATCCAGATCAATAGCCAGATAACTGGGGAAATGGGAGAAATTGCCGCTGAAGTTCACCACATCGACCATATCAGCAGTGAGACGCAGCGGCGGTTGTGAGCTTAAAAAAGAGCCGTCTGAACCATACTCAAACACCTGACGATCATTGGAGTATTCACGCTCTGAGTAACGCACCCCGGCTTCAACTGAACTGATCAGCGCATTATCCAGCTCGTATTTACCATCCAGTTTGTAGGCGTTGACTTCATCCGAGTTGATATAGGGATAAATACCATATTTACTGACCATCACTCTGTCGATATCAGTAAAAGCAGCTTCCTGATTAAAACCCACATCAGGCAGGTTTAAACCATTGAGCAAATAGCTGATCGACACATTGGTATCCAGCACCGGATTGGCCACTGTGGCGTCTTCTGCGACCAAAGACCACAACAGACCGTTTTTAAACACACTGTCCGCAGCAGAATGGGATACATCAAAGTTCAAAGTCAGCTCGTCTGTTGCTTCGAAATCGACATTAAAGCCAAAACTTTTCACTTCATCGTTGTCGGTATTGTCATCATTGACCAGTTCCACTCTGGTATTGCCATTGGTTTTGCGGTTAAAAGTGCCGCCTATCACCAGATTGTCATTGATCACCGGATTGCCAATAGCAGCACCATCCCCTTCCAGTTTTACCCTGAAACCCCGGGCAAAAGCATCGGTATCAAATTTAGATAAAAAGGCATCAGCTTTGACTGTTAACTTGTCTGTTGGGATCCATTCGAGGGCCGCCATATAACCGTTACGGGTTTCTTCACCACCACGGTGCTGCATTTCAAAACCTTCACTGATCAGCTCATTCGGCTCTGCTTCACTGATCCCGTCCACGTCAGCCTGTTTGTTATACGCCAGGCCAACAAACTGAGTTGACACACTGGGCTGATACAAACGGGCAAAACCAAAAGCAACACCTAAGGTTTCCTCTAAAAACTTGCCCTGATAAGACAAGCTGAAACGATCACCCGTCTCCTGACCATTAGGAATTTCATCGGCCCTGTCGTTGTACATACCTCGTGCATTGACAGTGAAGTTATGAGTTTCTTTGGCTTTAAGCGGGCTGGCCGTTTTTAATTCCACTGTACCGGCCACCCCCCCTTCTATCAGTGAAGCTTTCGGCGATTTATACACAGAAGCGGAAGAAATCAGCTCGGACGGATACTGATCAAACTCGATATTACGTTGACCGCTGGTGGAAACCTGCTCGCGGCCATTTAAGGTCGAAAAGACAAAACCGCCCGCCATACCACGGATATTAATTTCAGACGCCTGACCACCGGTACGGACTGCAGAAATACCGGGTAAACGGGTTAATGCATCCGCCATAGAAACGTCAGGCAAAGCGCCTAAATCGTCTGCTGAAATGGATTCCACCACAGTGTCAGCAAAACGTTTATCGTTCAGTGATTTGATTAAACTGCTGGAGAAGCCTTTGACTTCAATGACTTCAACTTCTTCTCTGGTTTTGCTGGTGTTTGAGCCAGCGCTGACTTGTTCTTCCTGTTGTGCGAGTTGCTGGTTTGCTTCTTCTGCGCTGATACTGCAACTAAAACCTGCAGCAGCAATAGCGAGCGTCAGCAAACTATGTTTATAGTTTGACATGCCTCTTGTCCCCGATTTGGATTGTTATGGACCTTCCTTGAACAACACAATCAAAGGACGTCCTGATTTTTATAAAAACTTCCGTGAACAGTTATTAACCAAGCAGAGGCAGCTCACAACATGAATACGTATTCATGACATAGAGTAGTCACAAACTGGTGCAAAGCAGATCAGTTGCATAAAAGTGGGGAACCAGCAGAAGCCTGCCAGGCGACAAAGACTGCAGCCAAATGCTGCGAAAATTACGAATTAACAGGTGATATCACTAAATAAAAAAGCTTTATTTACTGAACATCTTAGTGCACTAATTTAGGTGGGTTACGACAAAAACAGTGCATACTCTTGAAAAACAAAGGCCACCCAGTGGCCTTTGTTATCCGATTCACACCCGATACAAAGCCGCCTGCTGCTGTAACCGTGCTGCCAGCTGAGCCAATGAAGTGCTGGCATCCGCACTGTGGGTGGCACTGCGGGTCATTTCACCTATGCTGACACTAAACTCACTGATATTTTTATTAATATCTTCTGCCACTATGGTTTGCTGTTCAGTCGCAGCAGAAATTTGCACATTCATATCCACTATAGTGCCCACTGCAGATTTAATGTCTTCAAGCACAACACCAGCTTCCTGTGCATTGCTGACACTGGCACTGGCGTATTGGCCGGATTCTGCCATCGCCTGCACTGCTTCGCGGGCTGAAGCCTGTAAAGTGTCAATCATAACGCGGATAGATTCAGTGGCTTTTTGCGTGTTGGTGGCTAAAGTACGGACTTCATCTGCAACAACTGCAAAACCCCGGCCTGCTTCACCGGCCCTTGCTGCTTCAATGGCGGCATTTAACGCCAGTAAGTTCGTCTGGCCTGCTATGGTTTGGATCACCGCCAGCACCTGGGTGATTTTTTCTGACTCCCCATTAAGTTGTTCAATCACCAGACTGGCCCCCTTCACCACTGTGGATAATTGTTCAATAGAACTGACGTTCTGGATGACTTTTTGATACCCCTGCTGGGTTTTCTGATCCACATCATTGGCTTGCTCTGAGGTGGCCAGAGCACTGTTCGCCACTTCCTGAATAGCGGCTGACATTTGATTTACTGCTGTCGCTATTAAATTAGCCTGCTGCTCCTGCTCAAAGGCAGTGCCACTGACCTGCTGGCTGATTTGACTCATCTGTTCTGAAGCGGCAGCCAGTTGTGACACTGCATCGCCTAACTCAGTAAAAAACTGATGCACACGACTGATGGTTTGATTAAAAGCTGCCGCAGTTACAGCAATTTCGTCCGAACCTGTAATCTGAGCCCGGATCCGCAAATCAGATTGATCCCCAACCACAGAAATAGCCTGTTGCAACTGATTCAGTGGCTTATGAATAGAGCGGTAAATTAACCAGGATAAGGCCCCTAAGCAGATCAATACCAACAACAAGGCTATGACAAAAAGTTGCAGGAAAAACTGATACTGCTCTGCTGCTGTAACCTTGAATTTTTCAGCTTCCACTAACTGCACATCAATTAAGCCTGCCAAAGACGCACTGAGAGGATCAGCCAATTGATAGAGCTCTGTATTAAAATCTTTAGCACTGCGCTGCACCAGAGATCCATCGCTAATCTGCCCCTGATACTCCTGTAGCTTTTGCCGGAACGACACCATGTGCTGTTTGGCTTTTTCAGCCAATTCAGCTTCTTCGGTGGTTAAAGTCGTTGCCAGATAAGCCTGCCAGACCTGATCGGCCAGCTGGCCTTGTTGCTGCAACTGCTGCACAGTCTCAGAAGCACTTATCAGCTCGCCACGGTACTTATGCAGTAAATCCACCGAAGTCACAGCATAGGCATCCGCCACCTGTTTAATTTGCTTTAGCGGTACAACGCGGTCTTCGTAAATACTGCTGGCTCCGTCACTTAATACCCCCATTTCCCTGACCGAAATCAAACTAATGGCAATTAACACCAGTAATGGCACACAAACCAACAGCAACAAGCGGATTTTTACCGACATTTGATTTAACATAGGGATGAACTCCTTAACAGATCAGCAACTTAGCGATTTAACTTTCCTATTGAGCATAGCCCAAATCTGGCAGGTTCAACGGATTAACACTAAATGCGCTTTGATTCAGTTGTTGCCTTTTGCCCGGCTTTTCTGGATCATCGGGCTAGCCCCTCAATTTAAAGAAAGGATTTTGCAATGAGTGATACTTTATTAGCCTCAGTGGCTGGTTTTCCTGAATTTATCAGCTTCTTTTTTCTGGCCATTTTATTAATAGCTTTGTTTTGCCGTTTTTATACCTGGATCACTCCACACGACGAGCTGGCATTAATCAAAGAAAATAACAGCGCTGCGGCCATAGCTTTTGCCGGTGCCTTAATTGGTTTTGCTTTACCTTTGTCCAGTGCTATTACTCACTCACTGTCATTAGCAGATTGTGCCATTTGGGGTGCAATTGCCTTAGTAGTGCAAGTGCTGACTTTTGCTGTAGTGCGTTTTGCTCTGAAACAACTGCCAGAGCGTATCAATAAAGGCGAAGTAGCTGCTGGTGTGTTTTCTGCCGGTTGTTCTATCGCTATAGGTTTGATCAACGCCGCCAGCATGACGTATTAATCTGCACCACCTTTGAAGGAGTCACTGATGAAACAAAAAGTGCTGAAACGCAGTAAAAAAGCCGCTTTAGTCTTGATGGTGCCTACGGCCACATTTTTAATGGCAGGTTGTGGTCAGGAAGAAGCAGTGCAAACTGCGGCCTTTGAAACCGTCGACCAATGTGCCGCTTATTACAACCCTGAACAATGTAAAGCAGATTTAGGCCAGGCTTTGGCCATGCATGCGCAAGTTGCGCCTAAATACACCGACAAAGCCGCTTGTGAAACGGACTTTGGTGTAGGCCAGTGTGAAACTCAGGCTCAGGCCGCAGCTGCTGCCGGGACAGAGCAAGTGCCACAACAAGCGCAAGCCTCCAGTGGCGGCTTTTTTATGCCAATGATGATGGGCTTTTTAGCAGGCCAGATGCTGAACCGTTCAGGTTCTCAGTTAAAACAACCTGTGCAGGCTCAGCCTTTGTATAAATCAAGGGATGATCGCAGCACCTTCCGTACAGCCACCAATACACCAGTGGCTAAAGGTGTTGGGCCTACCTATATCAAGCCTTCGTCAGTGCAGCCTAAGCCTGCCGGTGTAGTAAATCGTGGTGGTTTTGGTGCCCAGGCGCAAAAACGTTCCAGCTCAGCCAGCAGTTTTGGTGGTTAAGCGCAGATGAAAAAAGTAGCTTGTGACGAGCGCCCTGGCTGGCGCTCTTACGCTGAATCTGTAGGTTTTGAGTTTCATACTTTTGATGGCGAACCATATTGGGATGAAACCGGCTATTACCAGTTTAACCTGCGCCAGATTGAACAGGATTTAGAAGAGCCCACCGAAGAGCTGCATCAGATGGCTTTAGGTTTAGTGGACGACATCATTCGTGATGAAGAAAAGCTAAAGCAATTAGCTATACCTGAACAATTCTGGGATTTTGTCGCCAACTCCTGGCGCAATAAAGCCCCTTCGTTGTATGGCCGGCTGGATTTAGTTTACGACGGTACAGGCCCGGCTAAATTGCTGGAACTGAATTACGACACCCCAACTTCTTTATTTGAAACAGGTTTTTTCCAGTGGGTTTGGCTGGAAGATCAGATCATGCGCGGTAAAGTGCCACAGGGCGCCGATCAGTTTAATTCCCTGCAAGACCAGCTAGAAGCCGCTTTTGCCAACCTGCCTCTGGCCAATCCTTTGTACTTCGCCTCTGTCGCCAACAGCATCGAAGACAAAGGCACAGTGATGTATCTGATGGACATCGCCAGACAAGCTGGTGTCGACAGTCGTTTTATCGAACTGGAACAACTGGGCGAAGCCAGTGGTCAACTGGTGGATCTGGAAGGTTACGCCATAGGTGGCTTATTTAAGCTGTATCCGTGGGAATTTATGGTGCAGGAAGATTTTGCTTCCGTCATCTTAAGCAGTCAAACCCAATGGCTGGAACCTGGCTGGAAAATGTTGTTGTCCAATAAAGGCATATTGCCTTTGCTCTGGCAAAAACATCAGGGCCACCCAAATTTACTGGAAAGCCATTTCGAACAACCAGGTCAGAGTTTTGGTGCTGGCTGGGTACGTAAGCCTTTGTTTTCCCGTGAAGGCGCGAATGTAGAATTAGTCACGCATTCAGGCGAAAAAATCAGTGAACCGGGCCCTTACGCCGACTCGCCTTTTATCCGTCAGAAGTTGCAGCCTTTACCAAAATTTGGCGACAGCTACAGCATGATAGGCAGTTGGGTGGTAGGCAACAGCGCTGCTGGTATTGGTATTCGCGAAGACAATTCACTGATCACCAAAGACAGCTCACGTTTTTTGCCTCATATAATTTTGGATTAACTCCTCTCAGACAGGCCAGCTGAACGCTGGCCTTTGCTGCATCGCATGCATATATTCATGCATCAAATCAGTATAAAAAATCACTAAGTATCATTGGCGACCATTACAAAACAATAATAAATAATTGATCTGTATATTGTTTTATAAAAACACTTTATGAACACAAATTAACTGTTGGTTATTTATCCAAAATTGTTTAAAGTGCGCGCTCATTTGCACTGCCCGGACTGCGCCAGCTATAGCTTTTGTATTCTTTTGCTATGCTTAAGCCGTTGTCGTATTCCTGTCACAAGGCAGCCTTAGTCTTATTTTGTTTTTGCCAGAAGGAAACAAAGTGCGCACCACAGAACTTGTTGATGGCTTTCGTCAGTCCGCCCCTTATGTCAACGCCCACCGCGGTAAAACCTTTGTCGTAATGCTGGGTGGTGAAGCCATAGATCAACCCGGTTTTCGCAGTATTATTAATGACATAGCTCTGCTCAATACCCTCGGCATAAAAATAGTGCTGGTGTATGGTGCCAGACCGCAAATTAATAAAGCACTGGAAAAAGCCGGCTTGAATTGCGATTACCACAACAGGATCCGGGTAACAGACGATGATTCCTTCCATGTGATCAAACAAGTTGCAGGGGCTTTACAGCTGGATATTACCGCCCGTTTATCCATGAGCTTAAGCAATACGCCAATGCACAATGCTCAAATCAACGTCGTCAGCGGTAACTTTGTCATAGCCCAGCCTTTGGGTGTGGACGATGGCATAGACTACTTACACAGCGGCCGGGTACGCCGTATTGATGTGCAAGGCATTCGCCGCCAGTTGGATAACAATGGCATAGTGCTGATGGGGCCGATAGCAGCCTCTGTCACAGGGGAAAGTTTTAACCTGACCGCCGAAGAAATTGCCACCCAGGTTGCGATCAAACTCAAAGCTGAAAAAATTATCGGCTTTAACGAAGTCGGCGGCATAGTGGGTGAAGATGGCGACATTACCGCTGAACTGATGCCTAATTATGCTGAACATTTAATGTGGCAGATGGAACAAAAAGAAGACGCCTGTACAGCCACTGTCGCCTTTTTGCATGCGGCTATTACTGCAAGCCGGGCTGGTGTGCCGCGTTGTCACTTAGTCAGTTATGGCGAAAACGGCGCTATGTTGCAGGAGTTGTTCTCCCGCGACGGTATTGGTACTCAGATAGTGACCGAAGCTGCCGAACGTTTACGTGCTGCCAGCATTACTGATATTGGCGGTATTCTGGATTTGATCCGGCCGCTGGAACAACAAGGTTTATTAGTGCGTCGTTCGCGTGAACAGTTGGAAATGGAAATTGACCAGTTTGTGGTGATTGAACGGGACGGTTTAATTATTGGCTGTGCCGCGCTTTATCCATTCCCGGAAGAAAATGTCGGCGAATTTGCCTGTTTAGCTGTGCATGAAAACTACCGTGATGCCGACCGCGGCAGCGCCTTGCTGAAAAACATTATTCAGCTGGCACGTCAACGTAAGTATTACCGTTTGTTTGCGCTGACCACCCGCAGTATTCACTGGTTCCAGGAACATGGTTTTGAACTGGTGACAGTGCAGGACTTACCACAGAAAAAGCAGCAGCTGTATAACTATCAGCGTCGCTCAAAAATTCTGGCCCTGGATTTATAAGTTTTTTTGTTGTATTTGTTCCACC
>CAMLSF010000100.1 GCA_946482615.1 uncultured Chromatiaceae bacterium
TTAGTCAACCATGGCATAGCAGATAAACAGCTCAACTGGACCTTTGGCAGAGGTCATCTGGTGTTAGTCGGCGATTTTGTCGATCGGGGTGCTTCTACCACACAAGTGTTATGGGGTATCTATAAACTGGAGCAATCCGCGAGGCAATCGGGCGGACAGGTACATTTTGTATTAGGCAACCACGAAATCAAAAACCTGCAGGGGAACTTTCAGTCAGCCAATGAAAAATACTTTTATATAGCCGGTATTCTCGGCAAACAACAGTTTCAGTTATTTGATGATAATGCGCTGCTGGGGCGCTGGCTGGCGACAAAAAACGTGTTAGAAGTGATTAATGGCGTCGCTTTTGTGCATGGAGGGCTGCATCCGGATATCGCGAAGTATCAGCTATCAGTCGATGACATCAATCAGATAGTACGCAACGGCTACAGAACACTTTATTACACCCCTGTTGTAGTGAGTAAAGAATCTTTTCTGCAATCCAGTAGCACAGGGCCGGCCTGGTACAGGGGCTATTTTAAAGATGATTTATCACAGGCGGAGGTTGAACAAGGCTTAAAAGCCGTCAATGCCAAAGCTGTGGTGGTCGGCCACACTTTACAGGGCGAAGTAAAAGCACTGTACAACCATAAGGTGTTTGCCATAGACGTCCGGCATCCGAAAGATTACCTGACCAGTTTTCCGCTGCGATCCAGTGAAGGCTTATTGATGAAAGACGGACAGTATTTCCGCTTGTCTGAAGATGGCAGCCGCGAAGCTTTGTAACTAATCCACAAACTACAACAGCCACAGGTCATGATCGCGCAGGTGCTTAACACTGTTTCGACCTAGCCGATAAAAATCTCATATTCATCAGGCCCTTTCATATAGCCTTCTACTTTCTGGCTGGAAAGCCGCGCCCCTGTTAATGCCGTTTGTACCAGTAGCTTGTTGTAAGGGCTGGCGTTGGGGTCGGCCAGATACTCAGCACAGTCAAACCAGCGGGCCTGGAGAATTTCGCGTGGGTCTGGTTTTGGTTCTGTTTCTTCTGCTGTTAAGCGGCACACCATATACAAATTAGAAGCACCAAACTGGCCCTGGTGGTGATGGCGTAAACCTAAAAAGCTGTCAAAACGGGCTGTTACCCCTGTTTCTTCCAACACTTCACGAATGGCGGCATCGGCCAGATGCTCTTTGGCGTCCACCATACCACCTGGTAATTTAAAATAACCGGGGCTTCGGCCTTCCAAAGGTTTTTCCTGCACTAACAGCACTTTACCTGAAGCGCTAAGCACTACTGAGCCTACGCCAATACTATGAGTAGCGGCTGAAGGTAAATAGCTGTCAGCCTGCAGTTTTTTACAGAGCATTAATTTGTCCGGGAAACAATGATGAAAAGCAAAACCCAGTTCTACGGCCACAGAAATAAGCTCAGCGCGGGATGCCGGTAACTCCAGCCAGACTAAAGCATAATGGTGCTGCCACGCCTCCACAGAGGCCGCTAATCGGCCGGCAAATTCGGCTACAGTATCAGGTAATTGCTGTGGCCCTATGTAACAGCCGTTGTAGGGGTTGACCAGTGCATCAAATAACTTCATTTGAAAAAACACTCTGCATAGGTTTAGAAACAACACGGGCGCCGATAAAGGACGCCCTTCCATTTAATCAGATAGACTGAAGGCGGGTGCAACACCTGCCGCCTGTTTCAGACAAAATTCCGTTATCTGAACAGGACTTTTTCTTTCTGGAACCAGCTGACACAAAAGGCCAGCATGGCTCCTGCTATCACCACGGTCGAGCCAAAAATAGCCAGCAACATGCCGATATCCATAGTGCCTTTGATCAGCTCTTTAATAGCCAAAGCAACGTTAGCCACAGGCAACATCGACATGGCCCAGGTCAGTTCAACACCCGGCATTAAAGCCACAATAAGCGGCATAAACACCACCATACTCAAAGGGCCAATATAGTTTTGCGCTTCTTTAAAGCTGCGGGCATAAATGGAGAGCGACAGAAGTAAGGAAGCAAAAATGGCGGACAAGGGGATCAGCATCATCAGGATCAATAACAAATCCGTGACACCTAAAGTCGACATGGTTTTAGCGACAATATCCACATTCATCAAAGAGCCGATCACATATCCCCAGCCACCAAAGCTGGTGACGGTAATCAGAGCCGAAGCCAAACCTGTGGTCAATACGGTCAGAAACTTACCTAACACAATAGAAGTTCTGCTGATCGGACATATTAATAAAGTTTCTAAAGTACCCCGCTCTTTTTCGCCTGCACCTATGTCCACTGCGGGGTAAGAACAGCCGACTAAACACAAAGGGATCAGGATATAAGCGACTAAACCACCAATTTTTTCACCTAAATTCTCACGGCTTTCGGCAGTGTTCACTTTTTCCAGCTTCACGGGCTGTAACAAAGCATCCACTTTATCTGAGCTGACACCTAAGCTGTCGAGTTTGGCCAGTTGCAGTTTTTTGCTGTACGTACGCAGCAACTCATTGAAATATTTATCAATCATATCCAGCTGCGATGACATGTTGTAAATAACAGTCCATTGGCTTTGCGTAAGATTTGTCACTTCTGCGCTAAAATCGTCGGCAATAATAATAGCCAGATCAAACTTATCTTCACGGATAGCCTGTTTCAGCGCTTCGGGTTCGGTCAGATCGGACTCCACCTTTTTAAAGTTTTTGTGATAAAACAAGGCCTCTGCCAGCTCAGGCGCTTTATCGGCGTTGATAATCACATAACGGTGTTCTTCTGCCTCCGCATTTTTTGCCACATTCGCAACCACCAGCCCCATAATGCCAAAGAGCACAGGGAACACCAGGATCGGCAGTAAAATAACAAAAAACATGGTTTTTTTATCGCGCAGAAGTTCCGTCAGTTCCTTCAGATAGACTTGCCACATTTAGTTGTACTCCTTGTTCTGTCCAGCCGGATTAATCACGTTCATAAATGCCTGACGTAAATCACCGTCTGCACTTAAGGATTTAAACACATCAAAGCTGTCAGAAAATGCGCTGATGCCTTTATCAATCACCACCACACGATCACACAATGACGCGACTTCATCTAAATGGTGGGTAGAAAAAATCACAGGGGTACCCTGCTGTTTTAACGAGCGGATAAAGTCCAGCACTGTCTGGGTGGTCATAATATCCAGCCCTGTAGTGGGTTCATCCAGGATCACCACTTTAGGCGAATGCACTACGGCGCGGGCTATCGCGGTTTTTTGTTTCATACCGCTGGACATAGCGTCGGCTTTACGGTTGGCAAAGTCATGCATATTCAGCAGAGTAAAGAGCTCATCGATACGCTGTTTGAGGGCAGTTTCGTTCATACCATGCAAACGGGCAAAATATGCAACGTTTTCATAGGCGGTAAGCCGGCCATACAAGCCAGTGCTGCTGGATAAAAAGCCGATTTTTTTCCGTGCCAGCACAGGCTGAGTTAATACGTCCACACCTTCAATCAGCACTGAACCTGAATCCGGTTGTAATGCAGTGGACAAAATACGCAAAGTGGTGGTTTTACCCGCGCCGTTAGGCCCCAACAAACCTAACACTTCGCCTGAACCACAATCAAAACTGACATTGCGGACCGAATGAAAAGCTTCTTTGCTGTAGCGCACATCTTGTTTTTCACTGTCTGACAACTTTTGGCCACGACTGATGGCAAAAGATTTAGCCAGAGCTTCTATTTTTATCATGCTTTATTCCCTGCTGTTGCTCTGATGATTCAGCTTTTTGTCGTTTGGGTCTGAAATAGCTGGTATCGGCATAAAATGCCTGTTCCTGCCCTTTGTACCAGCCCGGAACACCTAACAAAGGTAACGGACTAAGCTGTTGATTATCAAGCAGCAGTTCAGGCTGCACAAGCTGTTTCACCAATAATTCATCAACAAAATTGTAACCTTTTACCCCCTGTGGCAACTCTGTCTGTTCCGGCACTTCGATGTACCAGAGCTTGCCGGTTAAACCAATAAAAGGCCGGGTGGCCATTTCATAGTTCGCATGACCAAAGATCATAGGGTTCAATCCGGCCCACAATTCTTTGTGCTGATAAAAAGCATCGAGCCACTGATGCTCACGTAATAAGTCCAGCAAAAAACCTTGCGAAGGCCTGATGCAAAGAATCACCCCACACTCATCCAGCAAGGTAAGCTTATGCCTAACCACAGTGCGCTCTTTGCTGCCAAAGCGACGAATTTGTGCCATATGCAGCTGATTCATCTGTTGCTTGCTTTGGGGAAACAAACACCAGATCAAAGCACCAAATAAGTCATGCCAGTTGTTCGCCCGCATCGGAATTTGCTGACTCTGCGCAATAAAGTCTTCGTAATAACGCCCATCAGCTTCAAGTACTGTGCTATCGACAAAACACCAGTCCTGCAATCTGGTGTGCTGATGTAACCATTCAGTTAAAAGCTCCGGAGATGGAAAATCAGCTTGCTGTGCTAAAGGGAAAATAGCGGCTAAAGCGCTGAATAATCCTGGCTGCAAAAACAGCTCTGGCTGCCATTCTTTGGGTGCAGTGAATCTGGAATTTAGATTGCTTTTTTGCATCGATATGAAAAAACCGTTGGTTGTTGTGAAAGCATACCTTGTCAATTACCTGTGAAAAGCGCGAAAAAACCTCTTGCAATTTTCCTGCAAGCTGGCAAATTCAAGGAGTACGTTTAGACGTACATACTGCCAAAATGTTTTGCCCGTGGTATGTACTACCCGGGGCAATGATCTGGATTCATTAATTTTAGAGGTTACTCATCATGTGTTCGATATTTGGGGTGCTTGACATCAAGACTGATGTTAAAGCCTTGCGCCAGCAGGCGCTACAGTTATCTAAATTATTACGCCACCGTGGACCAGACTGGTCAGGCGTATGGAACAACGACCATGCCATTTTAGTGCATGAACGTCTGGCTATCGTAGATACTGAAAATGGCGCCCAGCCCCTGATTAATCCAAATCGAAATCACATTCTGGCAGTGAATGGTGAGATTTATAATCACAAAAATTTAGAGAAAAATTTAACAGTCGACTATCAGTTCCAGACCAAGTCGGACTGTGAAGTGATATTGCCTTTGTATTTACAGCATGGCGCTGATTTCATTGATCAACTGCAAGGCATGTTTGCTTTTATTTTATATGACGCAGAACAAAACCGTTACCTGATAGCCCGTGACCATATCGGCATTATCCCGCTGTATTATGGTTACGACGAACATGGCCAGCTCTATGTGGCTTCAGAATTAAAAGCTCTGGTGCCTGTCTGTAAACAAATGCAGGAATTCCCGCCAGGCCATTATTTTGACAGCAAAGTAGGCAAACTGGTGAAGTACTATCAGCGCGACTGGCAAAGTTTTGATGCCGTCAAAGACAACCCGGCAGATTTAGGCGAATTGCGCACTGCGCTTGAGCACAGCGTAAAAAGCCATTTAATGTCCGACGTGCCTTATGGTGTGTTGCTGTCCGGTGGTCTGGACTCGTCCCTGATTTCCGCTATTACCCAGCAATTTGCCCGTAATCGTGTGGAAGATGATGGCCAATCCGAAGCCTGGTGGCCGCGCTTGCACTCTTTTGCTGTGGGTTTAAAGGGCTCACCTGACTTAGCTGCGGCCCGTAAAGTGGCAGACAGCATAGGCACAGTGCACCACGAAGTGCTCTTTACCGTGCAGGAAGGTTTGGACTCACTGCGTGACGTGATTTATTTCCTCGAAACCTATGATGTGACAACTATTCGTGCGTCCACCCCTATGTACTTAATGGCGCGTAAAATCAAAGCCATGGGTATTAAAATGGTGCTGTCGGGCGAAGGTTCTGATGAAATTTTTGGTGGTTATTTGTATTTCCACAAAGCGCCAAACGCCAAAGAATTCCATGAAGAAACCTTACGTAAGCTGGACCGCTTGCATATGTTTGACTGCAACAGAGCCAACAAAGCCATGTCGGCCTGGGGTATTGAAGCCCGCGTACCTTTCCTCGACAAGCACTTTATGGATGTGGCGATGCGGTTAAATCCTGAAGCCAAAATGTGTGGCAAAGGCAAAATGGAAAAACACATTTTGCGTCAGGCCTTTGATGGCTTGTTACCGCACGAAATTTTATGGCGTCAGAAAGAGCAGTTCTCAGACGGTGTAGGTTACAGCTGGATTGACAGCTTAAAAGCTCATGCCGAAAAAGAAGTGACGGATCAGCAAATGGCCACAGCGGCTTTCCGCTTCCCAGTCAATACACCGGACAGCAAAGAAGCCTACTTCTACCGGGTGATCTTTGAAGAGCATTTCCCACACACAGGCGCAATTTCCTGTGTACCGGGCGGTAAGTCAGTGGCTTGCTCTACGCCTGAAGCTTTGGCCTGGGATGCGAAAATGGCACAGATGACAGATCCGTCAGGGCGGGCTGTGCGGGATGTTCACGAACAAGCCTATTGATATGAGCTCTCATCTGATGTAGTCAGTCAGGTGAGGACTTGATACAGAGAATAGCCACAGATTGGTAATTCCCTTCTGTGGCTTTTCTTTTCATCCTCTGCTATTCCTCAATTGATTGTATTTTTTTTCGGCGAATAATGCGTTTTTATCGGGTTTCGCTAGCGAAATAGTCTGGTAGATCGTATGTTAGGCGCCATCTGAATATGCCCTGAATTTATGGATCGAAGACTGTGATCAATTTATCCACATCCCTGTTCACTGTTTTGCTGCTGGCCGGCTTCAGTGGGGATCTGAATGCAGAAACGGCTCTGACAGGTCAATGGCTGACCGACTTAGAAAAACAAAGCTTACTCGACCCGCAAACCTCTGGTGTCACCTTCCGTAACGGCGAACTGGTGGTCGTGGGCGATCAAAGTGCACATGAAAGCACCAGGATGAAGCTGTTCCGTATTGACCCGAATACAGCAGCAGCTATTACCCAGCCTATTCAAATTACGGTAGCTGACAGTCTGAAAAACAGCTGTTTTTATAACTACTTAGTGGATAAACCAGATTTAGAAGCTTTAACCTGGGACAGACTGGACGACACCACCTTAATTACTGTGACCGAAGATGCCTCGGCGTATCAGCTAAGCACTGAGTGCGCAAAAAAGTTCAGCCAGTCCAATTCCACGACTTACCCTACTCTGCTGTTGAAAATTCAGGTCGACAGCGCCCTCACCCGTGCTGAAATTGTGGCGGTGCGGCCTGTGCAATTTCCGCTGGAAGCCAAAGTAGGTAATTTCCCGAATGACGGCATTGAAGGTTTGGCTGTGGATGATCACCAGAATTTATATCTGGCGCTTGAACAGGACATGGCCAATAAACCTAAGTTATTTAAAACCCGTTTAACTCAGGATTTCTGGCTGCGTGATAACTTTGTCAAAGTGATAGACGCCAACCTGACCTTGCCAGTGCTGGACGACAACGATCATCCTATTAATGGCATTGAGTTTTTACCCAGTCCTATTTTAGGCCACCCTGGTTATTTAGTGGCTGTGGCGCGTAATGACGATGAGTTATGGGTGTTTGATTTAACCAACCGTATTCCGCCTTTTGTGCAAAAGCTGAGTTTTTATGTCAGCACAGACGACAGTGGCCTTTGCCCTGCCTATGACAAGCTGGTACAAACGGCTTTGGAAGCAGTGACTATCCATAATGGCACTGTTTATTTAATCAATGACCCCTGGAAACAGCATTACGCTGATAATATTCAGTGCGGTACTCACACCGACAAATTTAAGCGCATGTCGCCACTGTTGTTTAAAATGCCGGTTGACCCGCGTTGGTACACACCCTACAGACCCAAAACTCAAACTGCATTGCCAGCGATCAGCGGTTTAGCTGCTTTGGATCAGAGCCATTATCTGGCGGTGCAGGATAAAAAAATCCAGCGCCAGGGTGACAGACTCAGCTTAATTCAGGTCAATCAGGATCAGCAGCTGACAGCTCAGAACTTGTTTGTCACCAATTGGCCTGCCGGTCAGGCATCAAACGATTTAGAGGCTGTCTGTGCTTTGCCGGGTCAAAATGGTGAGTTTTTAATGGCTGAAAGCGGCACCTGGCAAGGCTCTTTTGGCCGCTTGTTTCATATCAAAGTATTCCCCACTTATGCGCAGGTGCTGAATACCTTTGAGTTACCGGTCGAACGCGACAGCAGCCCGGAACAGGATGGCGATAACTTTGAAGGCCTGGCCTGTGCGAAAAAAGATGTGAACCGTTATCTGGTGATTTTAGGAGAGCGGGGCTCGGCCACAGCAGCAGGATTTTTACAATGGGGTGAACTGGATATGGCGGCGGCCAGCATTCAGTGGAATAGCCAGAAAATTCAGGTGACTGGCCCAACAGCCCTCAAAAATCGCAGCTACAACAGAGTGATAGCCGATTTACATCTGGAAGCTGATGTACTTTGGGCCAGCGCTGTGCTCGACAGTTCTGACAATGGCCCTTTTACCAGCGCTGTGTACCCACTGGCTTTGGTTAACCCAACAGCCAAACAACCGCTCAGCTTAATGGCTGAACGACCAGTGCTGTGGCAAATCGACGGTTTTAAAGTAGAAGCTATCGCCGGCCCAAGCCCTTTACTGCCGGGCTCAGCTCTGGTGATAGGCACAGACGATGAAAATTACCACGGCCAGTTCCGGCCTTTAGCGACCACAGAGCAAAGCCCTTATGGCAATCCAAAACCAGCCGAACCCACAACAAAATAATCCGCTGCATGGTTTTACCCTGCAGCAAATTCTGGAGTTGCTGGTTGAGCACTACAGCGGCTTTGCGCCTCTGGCAAAACAAATACCGCTGAAATGCTTCAGCAACAACCCCAGCATTAAATCCAGCCTGACCTTTTTACGCAAAACGCCCTGGGCCAGAACTCAGGTTGAAGAATTGTTTATCAAACTGAAGTTGTATCAGCGGGGCCAGGCCTGACCCAGGTTATTTTTGAGCCTAAGCCGGCCCCGGCACGGTCAGAATGTGGCATTGCTGAGTGATCACTCGCTGTAACAGCTCCTGCTCAGATAACAACGGCTGGTGCTCAGCAAGGTCCAAAGACTCCAGACCAATAATTTGATTACGGCCTTTTGCTTTTGCCTGATACAGCAACTGATCCGCCAGTTTTAATGCGGTTTCCCAGTGAATAGGCTGATTCCCGCTCTGTGTTAGCGGCAAGCTGAGATAACCCCCACTTAAGGTCACCTGTATAGGTTCAGGTTCTGTGCACAGCGGCATACTGGCGATTTCATACAAAATACGGCGGGCAAATTCTGGCAAAATCTCAGTCTGACTCTGCTGCAGCACCAGTAAAAACTCTTCGCCCCCCCAGCGGATCACTAAATCATCAGCGCGGCACAGAGCTTTGAGTTTCCGCGCTACCGCCATCAGTATTTCATCTCCTGCTGCATGGCCAAAGCCATCATTAATCTGTTTAAAATGGTCAATATCAAGCAGGAAAATAGCTTGGTTTTCCGTGGTTTTACGGCGTTCCTCCGACTGTGAGCCTTTTGTAGCATCGCCCGTGTAATGCTGCAATGCCCTGCGGTTCAGCAGCCCGGTCAGCGGATCATGCACAGATTGTTGTTGCAGTATTTCGTTGTTTTTACTCAGTAACTGGTTCACTCTGCGACTGCTGATGTAGGCATAAAACAGCAAAGCCGCTATCAGCAACACCAATAATACGGCCAGCAGAATTAAGCGCTGCGTCAGGGTGCGGTTGTCCAGCTCCTGACGCTGCAATTCAGTCTGTTGTTCCAGTAGTTTAATTTGTAAGGCGTTTTCCTGGGCCTGATATTTAATTTGCAGTTCACTGAAAACTTTATCCCGTTCCGACTGAAAAAATTCATCTTTGAGTCGTTGTTGCTCTTTTAATGTCTGAGCCTGCAACTGGTAACGCCCGGCCACAGCGTACGCGTCGGCCAGCAGCCCCTGAATTTGAGCAACCTGACTGGCTGGGGCAAAAGTGCTGAATACTTCAACCGCACTGCGCATTTCAGCAAGCCCGGTGTCATAATCCCCGCGCATCACTTTGATGTAACCCAGATTAAAATCAATCACTGTGCCTTCAGTGCTGTTGTGAATGGATTTAGCTATCGCCCTCGCCTGTGTCAAATACTGTTCTGCCCGCTCATAGTTTTTCAACAGTAACAACCCGGCACCCGCATTATTGTAGCCTGCCAGTTCAACTCTCTTATTGCCCTGTTCTTTGCCTAATCTGGCCGCCCGGATAAAGTCTTCTGAGCTTTGCGCCGAAAGGCCATTAAGCTCTCTGGCGGCATAAGCGCGGTTCAGGTACAGTTCCGGCAGCCGATTCAGTACATTGTGTTTGTGGGCGTCGGTAATGGTTTTATCCAGCAACTCCAGCGCCACTTTGAAATTCTGTAGTGACAACTGCACTCTGGAAATATGCAGATTCAAAAATTGACGGCGACTATGAGTGGCAGCGTCATCAGTATTTCCAACGGACTCATGAGCTTGCAATAAGTGCTTCAGCGCCGACTCAAATTGCCTGTTGGCCTGCAATACCCTGCCAATCACATTATGACTGTAATAGCGTACCCGGAGATTATTCACAGCTTTTACTTTTTGCTCTATGGCTGCAATAAGCTGCTGGCTTTTTTCTACTTGATTAGTGTGTAAATAAATTTCGGCTTTTACTGCCAGTAATTCAGCTGTAGCCGCAGGCGAAGACCGGATAGTTGGCATAGCTAACACAGAATCAGCTAACTCCAGAGCAGCTTCGGTTTTGTGCTCATCTAAGGCCATGAATAAGCTCTGATAACCTTTTACTCTGGCGTAAGTCCCGGCAGGAACAGACTCAGTCAGTCGTTCCACAATACTATCAAGCCTGGCTTTATCTTTCGGGTAATTGTCCGGGCCCACAAGTTGATCCAGTTGTTGTTCCAGTCGCTGATCAGTGACTGCTTCCGTCTGTGCAGCTGAGGCATAGCTATAGCTGAGAGTGGCAGGCAAAAACATCAGTAAAACCAGAAGATAAAAAAAGAAGTATGTCAGCTTAGCTGTTTTCAATCTGATCCATTCCGCTTCGGGTACCTTAAAAATCCGGAAACCATATTATCATTTTTTTCATTATTGATAAGTGTCCAATCCGACTTTAAGTGTATTGAATTGTGATGCGGGATCCATAACCGTCTGGCTAAACAACGGGCTTTGATGACGCCAAAACACCGGACAATAATACTGCGAAAAATATCAATGAGTCTGAGAGACGAAACCAGAGGCAATACATAGAGAAGCCCGGCGCATGATCTATCAGGCGCCGGACTTTGTTTATTGAGATTACAAGGACTTCAGGAAGGCCAGCAAGGCTTCACGTTCTGCTGTCGGCAGGTTCACAAAACGGTTTTTGATCACTTCAGCTTCGCCACCGTGCCATAAAATAGCTTCGGTTAAGGTACGGGCGCGGCCATCATGTAAATAACCAGCCGGAGTGCCACCAGCCACAAACTGGGTGTAGCCTATACCCCACAGCGCTGGTGTTCTCCACATGCTACCGCTAGCCAAGCCTTCACTAAAGTTATCCGCAAGGCCAGGTCCCATATCATGCAGCAGCAGATCAGTGTAAGGTTTGATGGTCTGATTACGCACTTCGTCAAACTCTGAGCGGTCGCTGGTTTTTATTTCACTGACGTGACAGGCCACACAGCGAATATCTTTAAAAACTTTTTCGCCCGCCGCTATTTTGGCTGGGTCTAC
This sequence comes from uncultured Chromatiaceae bacterium, assembly GCA_946482615.1. The sequence goes on from CAMLSF010000100.1 coordinate 11,675, forward strand.
ATCCAGATAAGTCAGAGGCGATACCCCTTTAGGGAAACCACTGGCCACACTGCGCTGCGCTGGCACACCCAGTAAATGCAGGTATTGCGTCATCGCAGTCACAGCTTCGTCTGGTAAACCCGGCTCTGCAGTAGCCGGGTCGCAGCCTTGTGGACCAGCTAAACAGGCCAGTTTAGGATAAACAGAAGAGGTTACCGCCATATCCAGCAAGGCCGCATTGGTCACCTGGTGACGTAAGCTGACTTTGCCGGCTTTCCAGCCGTAGCGGCCTAACCGCACTTCTCCGGTTTCAGGATCGTATGCATAGTTAGCCGTACCCAGGACTCCGTCGGCATCTGGTGTAGTACGCACTCTGGATAAAATAGTTTCATCCGAAATGGCTTCCAGCAAGCCCATACCAATCAATGGCTGGGCCTGACGTATGGAATGCACTGCAGGTTCAGGCCCTTCAAAGGCGATAGTAGCTTTACGCAGCTCGACTTGAGTACCGTCGGCCAGGCTGACGTTGCTGGTGACAAAATCAGAAACCCAGGCCGCATTCCCCCAGTTTTGTATTGCTCCTGTTTCGACAGAGCGGGCGTTCATTTGCAGCGCCTGACCGTAAACAGGGTGAGGCAGGTACTGACCACTGGCGTCTGTTCCTGTAGCGCCGACCCTCACAGCCATGGTATCCAGTCGTTGGTTACGCACTACGGGCGCTATACTGCGGCCATTGTTGACATGGCAGTTAAAACAGGACGACTGATTAAAACGTGGACCTTGCAACTGACGACCTGCATCATTGCGATCGTTACCATCTTCGTTATGCTCTCCTGTCCATAAGTTGGTATGCAACCAGCGACGGCCTTCCATAAAACGTTGCATATTCTGCATGCCGATAGTGTTATGCGGCTGTTGAAACATAAAGGTTGGGTTGTCGGCATAATCGTAAGAAATAGAACCCAGTCCACCTTGCAGCGTGCTTTCAGGCAAAGGTTCGTTCATCAGGCGTGGCTGCACACCGTACCAGGGCCTTAAGCCTTTGCCCATCACGTACGTCAGCTCATTGGTGTAATAACGGAAAGCCCCATTGTCACCTATAGCATCCATAGCCTCACGGGTAGAAAAAAATGAGCCGGTAAACTCAATCACATCGCCTTTTTTCAGCGCCCGGGAATCTACATAGCTGCCATTTGGAACCAGAACACCATCCGCATTGGCAGAAAGTGCTCTGTGCCCGGGATAACGGTCAAACACCACACTACAACCGTCATTTGCACCAATCACACCGTTATAACCACTGTCAGGACGTAACAAGACACCATTGGCTGGTTTTGCCACCACAGGACAGGCTGCACCAGGATCCTGATAGGTAGAGTCATCCAGCAAATCCCCCGGGCTCATCCAACCAAAACCTGTCACCCCCGGCTCATCAAAACGACGGACAAAAGAGTGTCCACCGCCCTTCTGGGCTTGTTGATAATATTGGTTCACCACAATACGGGGCTCAGTCACACCAGGGACATTGCTGTTATCTATAAACTCCACACCCCAGGTACGGTTTTTAAAGTAATTGGCGACAAAATTTAAATGAGCCCCAGGTCCTTTGTTCCTTGGTTTACCTGCCGCATCGACAGTGTCATTGACACCAAAACCAATTTCATTCCATTCTTCGCCCCGTTCACGGGCATGCCGGGAGCGACCAACCATACCAAAACGGGTCACCAGGGTGCCATCGGCTAAGGTAAAGCTAACCATCTCGATGGGCTCTGCCGGTGCGGGCAATGGAACACGTCCTGCACCGCTTACTGGATAAGATAAAGCTGAGGTGCTCAACTCCGGCATAGAGTTTGAGCCGTCCGGTGTTTTAAATTCCGCTTCAAACAAAGAATAACCATACTGAGTTTTACGGGTGATGCCCTGAATGCGCAGGTAGCGAACATATATATTCAGGTTAAAAAACTCTTCGGTCTCACCTTTAGAGTCCACTATATAACGCAGTTGATACCAGTCTTGTGCATCATCTGAGACGTAAATAGCATACTCAGCAGCATGAGCCCGTTCCCAATGCAAAGTCATCATACCTATGGCCGTTTTTGCACCAAAGTCAAACTGAAGCCAGGCATTATCAGCATCGGTAATATCATCCCCCCAGGCACTTTCCCATCTGCTGGTCAGGTCTCCGTCTATGGCTTTGGCGGCGGTATTGTTTCCATTCTCATCGCCGGAAGAAGTTGCATTGACGACAGAAATGGGCTGAGCAGCAGCTATTCTTAGAAAATTGTCCGCTATTCTTAAGGCTGCAGGAGGAGGAGGTAAAGATGGAGCTCCCACTTTAGGCAAAGCAGCTGTTTTCACATCAGGCAGAGCCTCTAATTCAGGCTCAGGCAAATCCCCTGCAGGAGGAGTTTCTTCTGGCGGTGGCGTTTCTTCCGGCGGCGGAGTCTCTTCTGGTGG
>CAMLSF010000101.1 GCA_946482615.1 uncultured Chromatiaceae bacterium
GCCAGCAAGCTGGTGGTTTTGGGCATTAAAGTATCCGGAATTTTGCCCAACTGACAATGAGCCTCTTTGACATCAATGCCCTGAGCTTTGCATCTGTCTTTCAACAGTGGCAGGTATTTTTCGGCCAGCAGTTTCAGCATGCTGCTGTCTGTATATAACTGCAACGACAAGGACGAGCCGGATAACTTGCTGATCGCCAACAATTGCCCCAACTGCTTTAAATCAAACTTCATCGACAATTGCCAGGCCACAGATTTGCCTTTGCCTTTTTCCTGCTCTTCTTCCTGCTGGCTGATGGCAATTTGGCAAAAATCTGACACTTGCTGATTCTGAATAGGCAAAGTTAAGAAAATTTGCTGCAACGGATCTTTACTTTGTTGCTCCAGTGTCACTAACTGCGCATGTTGTAGTGATGAACTGTGGCTGGACAGCTGTTTTAACAGCTGACTGCTTTGTGTTTGATCCAGCTGAGCGACAAATTCTTTTAACTTATGGTCTTTATTTGGCCCTTTGTCATTTTGCGGCAGGCTTTGACCTAAACGCCCTAACAATAACTGAATAGCGACCGCCAAAGTACCGGCTGCAGTTTGTGGCATAGTGACGTTTTGCAGTGGATTAAACTGCAATAAAGCCTGAAGCTGAGCAGGCAACTGGGTCAGAGTGGATAGTTTGCTGGCATCCGGCTGACTCTGGCGGACCAACTGTAAAATAGCTTTTACCGCTTCCGGTAGTTCAGGCTGTTCAGCCAGATTTTCCCATTCAGGACCCAGCAGAGGTAATAACTGTCGCCAGGCCTGATTCAGGGCCGCCGGTTCTACCTGAGGTTTGATAAACTTTGCCGCTTCCGCTGTTCCTGTGATGGTCTGATGTCGTTCTGTTTTTGCACTTTGTAGCTGAAATACTTTGGGCTGAGCATCAATCAATACGGTTTTTTGTTCTGGTATAGCTTTCAGCTGCAACTGGCCTTGTGGGCTAAGCTGCAGCTGATACTGTGGATCGGCCAGTTGCTGTTTAGTGGCTGCAGGCAATGGCAGCTGTTTTAACTCATTTAAACTCAGCACTGTGCCTGATACTGCGTTGGTCAACTGCGGCAATACCAGAGGCAAAATGCGTTGCTGCACTGGTGCTGATAGCGGGATGATACTTTGTGGTGCTGAAGTGGAGGCCGGTATTTTTATCTGTGCCGGAGTTTGTCCTGCTACAGGCTGAGTTTTTAGGTTCTGTGCTGTCGATTCACTTTTCAGTGGCACTGTCAGCAACTCAGACGCAGCTTTCGTTTCCCCATTGTGCAGCAAAGCTGCTTTTGGCAACACCAGGCTAAGCTGCCCGGCTTTTAATTGCAGCTTTGCATCCAGCCATTGGCTTGTTGGCAGGTTTTGTAAGGTTGAAGGCAAAGGCAACTGCAGTTTATTTTGTCCTGACTGTACAATCAGTTGTTGATCCTGACGTTGAATTTGTACTTGCAGCAGTTTTGTCAGCTGAGTGCTGGCCTGTGTTTGCAACTGGGTCGTTAATTGAGTGCTGAGTTGAGCGCTGGATTGAGTTGAAATTTGTGCACTGAGTTGTGTCACTAAGTGCTGCAACTGAGGCTGAGTCAGCTGCAGCGGCATTGGCTGGGGCCCGTTTTGGCTGAGTTTTAATTGCAACTGACCTGATAAAGCCTGAGTTAATTGCACCATTAGCTGACCTTGCAAGGCCGGTAAATTCAGTTTGGCATCCTGGATCAGCACTATCCCAGCTGGGCTTTGCAGCTTTAATTGGCCTATACCATCTTTGCCAATATTCAGCAGCGCCTGATAGTTGTGTTCTTCCACCAGCACAGCAGCGGGTACTGACCCTTTGGGTTGGGCACTTAACGCGCTGTCTAGAGTTATCTGGTTCACTTGAGGTCACATCCATTGGTTGCCATCAGGCTCTTGTTTAATTATATCGGCGCTGGTGGCTTTGATCTAAAACATTAATTTCTATAAAGCCCGCTGTTTCAAGGTTATAGCGCATTCGTATTCTATTACCAATATGCTAAGATGCCGCGACTTTTTTTGGGAGTTTGCCCTTTGTCGATAATTTTGGCCGCCGAAGCATTAAGCTGTGTCCGCCAGGACAGAGTGTTATTTGAAAACTTAAATTTTCAGTTAAGTGCAGGGCAAGTACTTTATATTCAAGGAAAAAACGGTGCCGGTAAAAGTTCGCTGCTGCGACTGCTGGCCGGTTTGACTTTGCCTGAAGACGGTCAGATTTTATTCCACGGTAAACCTCTGCAGGAGCAAACCGAATTTTTTGCCGACCAATTGCTTTTTATCGGCCACCACAGCGGTATCCATCCCCAACTGACCGCATTACAAAACTTAGCCTTTTGGTCGGCTTTGTCTGAACAAGCTATAGCAGACCCTTATCAGTTATTGGGCGCTTTAGGTTTGGCAGGACTTGAAGATATTCCCTGTTTTATGCTCTCTGCCGGGCAGCAGCGCCGTGTCTCTTTAGCCCGCTTATGGTTTACCCATAAACCACTATGGATTCTGGATGAGCCTTTTACCTCTTTGGATCAGCAGTTGATCAGCAAGCTCGAAAACCATTTTTTACAACATCTGTCAAAAGGTGGTCTTATTGTATTGACCAGCCACCAGGCCTTATCGGCTGTTTATCCGGCGCTACAGACTATAGAACTGGAGTACAGATGGTGATGTGGCGCGCTTTAGTCAAACGTGAATTGCAGTTATTGGGCAGGCAAAAAGCCGACTGGCTGAATCCATTGGTGTTCTTTTTATTGGTACTGAGCTTGTTTCCACTGGGTATTGGTCCTGAACCCGGTATGCTAAAGCAAATAGCGCCGGGTTTAGTCTGGATAGCAGCGCTGTTAAGTGTGTTATTGTCGGCCGAGCGCTTATTTAAAGACGATTACCGTTATGGGGTGATCGAGCAGTTAGTGGCAGGCCGTCAGGGTTTATTTAGTTATGTCACAGCGAAAATTTGCTGTCACTGGTTATCGACCGGTGTGCCTTTAGTCTTGGTATCACCCTTAATAGCGGTGTTATTAGGCCTCGACTGGCAAAGCTGGCAGGTGTTAGTACTGACCTTAATGCTGGGTACACCCGTATTGAGTCTATTAAGTGTGCTGGGCGCAGCACTTACTATGGCCGCTGATAAAGGTGGCATACTGCAGGCGCTGATTATTTTACCTTTGTATATTCCACTGCTGATTTTTGCCAGTGGTGCTATGGAAGCCGCAGCCACAGCTTTGCCTTACACAGGGCAACTGGCTGTATTAGTCGCTTTTTTATTGTTCGCCTTAGCGCTGGTGCCTCTGGCCGTGCGTCAGGCTCTTCGAATGAATGTGGGGTAATATGTTCCGTTGGTTAGATCCTTACGCCAAACCTGAAACTTTGTACCATCTGTGTGGCCGTTTATTGCCTTATCTGATGGGGCTGGCGGTAGTTACTTTGCTGCTGGGCATTATCTGGGGCCTGGCTTTTAGTCCTTCAGATTATCAACAAGGTGACAGCTACCGCATTATTTATATTCATGTGCCTTCAGCCATCTGGTCTATGGGCGCGTATAGCAGTATGGCCATCGCTGCTTTTATTGGTTTAGTCTGGCAAATCCGGGTGGCACAATGGGCTGTGCTGGCGATAGCGCCTGTAGGTGCTGTCTATACAGTGATTGCCCTAATTACAGGTGCAGCCTGGGGCAAGCCCATGTGGGGCACCTGGTGGGTCTGGGACGCACGGTTAACTTCTGAATTGGTGCTGCTGTTTTTGTATTTAGGTGTGATTGCACTCTCTGGTGCTTTTTCTGAAGCGGCCCGCGGTATCAAAGTTGCGTCTTTGCTGGCGATTGTAGGCGTGGTGAATCTGCCTATCATCCATTACTCCGTCGAGTGGTGGAACACCCTGCATCAGGGCGCTACCATCACCAAGTTTGCCAAACCTTCGATAGACCCTTCGATGTTATGGCCACTTTTGATCTGCCTTTTAGGTTTTGCTTTGTTGTTAGCGGCTTTAACCTGCTTACGTTTACGCAGTCAGATTTTAATTTTTGAACAGCACAGGCCCTGGGTCCGGCAGCTGGTGGATAAACAAGACGGAGAGCAAAGCTGATGGCTTTTACATCCTGGACAGACTTTTGGGCTATGGGCGGTTACGCGCTTTTTGTCTGGTTATCTTTTGGTACTACTTTTGCGTTATTGCTGGGCTTGTGGTGGTACAGCCAGCGACAACATAAACAGATACAACAACAAATCCGCGCCAAAGCAGCGCGGGAGCAACGGGTGCGGCAACATCAGGAGAAAGAGAAGTAGATGAATCCGAGACGTCAAAAACGCTTAGTGGCCGTGTTGGCCTTTGTGTTGTTGTTAGGTGGTGCTATTGGCGCCATGTTGTATGCATTGCAGCAAAATATTGATTTGTTTTATACGCCAAGCCAGCTGATTGAAGGCATGGGCGACGACAAAATAAAACCTGAAATAGGCCAGCGTCTGCGGATCGGTGGCATGGTAGTCAAAGGTTCAGTACGACGCGACCCGAATTCCCTGAAAGTCAGCTTCGATTTAGTCGACACTGGCCCACTGGTCACAGTGGAATACGAAGGTATATTGCCGGATTTATTCCGGGAAGGGCAGGGCATAGTAGCCCAGGGCGTATTAGTGGATGAAAAGACGATATTGGCTTCGGAAGTGTTAGCTAAACACGACGAAGAATATATGCCGCCTGAAGTGGCTGAAGCGGTCAAAGGCATTAAACATGTTGCGCCGAAAAATTATCAGCCAGAGCCAAAAGCACCAGCTGCAGGTCAACAGCCATGATTGCAGAATATGGTCAACTGGCGCTGACTTTTGCGCTTTGTATTTCTGTAGCTTTGGCCATAGTGCCTCTGTACGGCAGTTTTAAAGGTCAGCACACTGCGTTGCAGCTGGGTAATCCACTGTCTTATGCCTTGTTTTTATTGACGGCATTTTCGTTCTGGGCTTTGTCCTACGCCTTTTGGGCCAATGATTTTACTGTGGTTTACGTAGCCACTAACTCCAACTCTTTGTTGCCCTGGTATTACCGCCTGACAGCAGTCTGGGGGGGGCATGAAGGTTCGATGTTATTGTGGTTGCTCACCTTGTCCGGCTGGATTGCTGCGGTAGCGTTGTTTTCACGTAGTTTGCCATTGCAGTTTCAGGGGCGGATCTTGGGTGTCATGGGTTTAATAGCCGTAGGTTTTTATGCCTTTGTGCTTTTTATGTCCAACCCTTTTGAGCGCAGCCTGCCTTATTTCCCGGTCGATGGCCGTGACTTAAATCCGCTGCTGCAGGACTTTGGCATGATCATTCACCCACCTATGTTGTATATGGGTTATGTCGGTTTTGCGGTGTCTTTTGCTTTTGCGATAGCGGCCTTAATGGGCGGTAAGTTTGACAGCACCTGGGCACGTTGGGCCAGACCCTGGACCTTAGCCGCCTGGTTGTTTTTAACGCTGGGCATTATGCTCGGCAGCTGGTGGGCTTATAACGAACTGGGCTGGGGCGGCTGGTGGTTCTGGGATCCGGTCGAAAACGCTTCTTTTATGCCATGGCTGGTTGGCACAGCTCTTATTCATTCTTTAGCTGTGACTGAAAAACGCGGCACCTTCAAATCCTGGACAGTGCTGCTGGCGATAGCCGCATTTTCACTGAGTTTATTGGGTGCCTTTTTAGTGCGTTCAGGCGTGTTGGTGTCCGTGCATTCTTTTGCCTCAGATCCAAGCCGTGGTTTGTATTTACTGGCGTTTTTACTGCTGGTGGTCGGTGGTTCCTTGCTGTTGTACGCGCTTCGGATGCACTCGGTGCGCAGTCAGGCCCGTTATGAATTGTTTTCCCGCGAAGTACTGCTGTGGGGCAATAATATTTTCCTGCTCACCGCTACTTTAGTGGTGCTGCTGGGCACTTTATTCCCGCTGGTGCACAAAGAACTGGGCTTAGGGTCCATCTCCATTGGCGAGCCGTTTTTTAATCAGCTGTTTTATTATCTGGTGATCCCTTTTGCCTTGTTATTGGGTTTAGGTCCCTGGGTGCGCTGGAAACAACAGCAGGTGCAGCCTTTGCTCAAACCCATGAGTTTGATCGCCATCGCCACCTTAACACTGGCTTTGGGCACTTTGGCCGCATTACAAAGTATTCAGGCCAATTTAGCCTTACTTGGATTGTTGTTGGGCGCCTGGGTGGGCTCGTCCGCTATTTTTGAATTGTGGCAGCGTTTGCAGCAGTTTGGTTCGGTCAAACAAGGACTCACTAAACTCAACGCCAGTCATTTTGGTATGACACTGGCGCATATAGGTTTTGCTGTGTTGGTCGTGGGTGTGGCTATGACCAAAACCTACAGTGTTGAAACCCAGGTTCGGATGAAAGCCGGTGAGCAGGTCGAACTGGCGGGTTATCAGTTTAAGCTGGTGGAGGTTTATCCACTCAATGGGCCTAATTACAAAGGTGAAGCAGCGGAGCTGGATGTCAGCTATCAGGGCGACTATGTCACGCATTTGCATGCAGAAAAACGTTTTTACACAGTGCAGCGCAGTGTGATGACTGAAGCTGCAGTGCATGCCCGTTTAAGCCGCGATTTGTATGTGGCTTTGGGGGAATCACTAAATGATGACAGCTGGGCTTTAAGTATATATGTGAAGCCTTTTGTGCGCTGGATTTGGCTGGGTGGGTTATTAATGGCTTTGGGTGGTTTGATAGCGCTGTGTGATAAACGCTATCGCCGTCGTACTGCATCTACTGAAGTGAAGGAGACAGCTGATGCGTAAACTGGCGTTTTTTATCCCCTTTGCACTTTTTATTGGCTTGTCGGTGTTTTTATTCAGTGGTTTATTCTCCAATCCGATGGAGCGTGAATCTTCGGTTCTGAATCAGCCACTCCCTGCTTTTGCTTTGCCTGATTTACAACAGCCGGAAAAAATCTGGACGCCGGACAGTGTCAAAGGCAAACCCATGTTGCTGAATGTCTGGGGCACCTGGTGTGTCACCTGTAATGCCGAACTGGCCTATTTAACAGAGCTGCGTGAGCAAGGTGTGATGATCGTAGGTTTGTATTATCAGCAACCTGTGGACGCCGCTTTTGGTGAGGTTTTTAACCTTGCTGCCTTGCAGCAGGAAGTAGCATTAAAGCTGGAACAACAGGGCAATCCTTACCAGTGGAACATTCTGGATAAAGACCGCACCCTGATTTTTGATTTAGGGGTCACAGGTGCGCCTGAAACTTTCCTGATCGACGCTCAGGGTATTATCCGGTATCACCATATAGGCGATATTAATCCGCAGGTCTGGCAGCAAAAACTGGCTGCTGCCTATCAGAGTTTGCAGGAGTAGGACATGAAATACTTTTTTTTCAGCCTGCTGCTGCTCACTGCTGCTGCGCATGCGACCCAGGCTTTAATAGAGTTTAAAAGCCCGGAGCAACAGGCGTTATTTAAAGAGCTGACGCACGAGTTACGTTGTCCTAAATGCCAGAACCAGAATATTGCCGACTCCAGTGCGGTCGTCGCTGTGGATATGCGCAATAAAACGCTGGAGCTGGTGCAACAAGGCCAAACTAAACAACAGGTGCTGGATTATATGAAAAGTCGTTATGGCGACTTTGTGCATTACCAGCCGCCGCTGAATAAGTTCACCTTTATTTTATGGTTATTGCCGGCATTGATGGTGGTTGGGCTGGTGCTGTTACTGCTGGCTCGTCGTAAAGCTGAGCGCAAAGTGCTGGCTACAGAGCCAGTGGATACAGCTCAGGCCGAACCTCAGTTAGAACAGCAACTTGATCAACTGATTGAGCAGTACAGGAGAAAAAGCTGATGCTGATGTCGTTAAGTTTTGCAGCAGCCATAATGCTGGTGCTTATTCTGGTGTTGTTGCTGTTTTTCCGTCGCAGAGGCGAAGAGGTGCTGTTGGATCCGGTACTGCAGTTTGAAGACAAATTAAAGCTGCTGTCCCAGGCGCGGGATCATGGTGAATTAGCTGAGCAGGATTTTGTGCTGGCAGCCACTGAGTTAAAAGCTCAGTACCTGCAGTCGCAGCAACATCAGCAGGCGACGGCAAGCTCTGCTACAGGCTGGGTACTGGTTACCACTGCTGTTATTCTGGTAGGTACGCTGGGGCTTTATGCCTGGACAGGGCATTTTACCGCATTGCAGAACTGGCAAACTGCGCAGCAGCAGTTACCTGCTTATGGCGAACGCGCGCTGTTAAATCAGGGCGAACCGCTGACAGAACAGGAAATTGAACTCTTTGCGCTGGCGCTTCGCACCAAAATCAGCAAGGAAGGTGACGATGCCGTGGCCTGGTTTGTTATTGGCCGCATCTGGTTATCCAAAGGCATGCTGGATGATGCCATTGAAGCCTTTGAAAAAGCATTGGCCCTGACGCCAAACCGGGTCAATGTGCTGATCAGCTACAGTCAGGCTTTGTTGGTGGGTGGGGGCGAAGAGAATCTTGCCAAAGCCGCCCTGAGTTTAGCCAAAGTGCTGCAACAGGAGCCGGAGAACACCGATGCGCTTTCTATGCTGGCTATGGTGGCTGAAGAGCGGGGCGACAAAGAGCAAGCTCAGCAGGCCTGGCAGTTGTTATTGCCGAAGCTGGATAAAGCCGATCCGCGTTATGCGCTGGTGCAACAAAAACTGGGCCTGACGCCAGCGCCGGAGCAAGCTACAGAGCGAGATCCTGCTGCAATGTCTGGCCGTCAGGTGTCTGTGCAGCTGACTATCAGCCCGGAACTGGCGGAGCACTACAAAGCAGGCACTTTATTTGTGTTTGCCAAAGCTGTGGATGGACCGCCTTTGCCTATGGCAGTGCAAAAGCTGGCAGTGTTTAGTGGCACTCAGACTATTGAGCTCAGTGAAGCTCAGGCGATGCAGCCTGGCTGGACTTTAGCTAATGCGGATCGTATTCAGATCAGTGCCCGTTTGTCTTTGTCAGGGCAGGTGCTGAATGATGAAAATGGCCCTCAGGTGCAGTCTGATACATTGAGTTTTACCGAACCGAAACTCAATCTGAGTCTGAGTTTGCAGCCTTAACCCGCGCTCAAACAGTGCAGATAAAAACTGCAGAAGTGGCGATTAAATAAGCAAAAGGTCAGGCTCTGGCCTTTTGCTGTCGCCTTCTGTCCCTTTGCCTCTTTTCATTTGATGCCCAATAGGCTATAACACGGCAACTTTGACAAGTCTGTCCGGTGTTTGGGCCTGCAATTTGCGGTCTGCATCTGCCAGTCAGTTAGCATCAACCATAATTAAAATAAACCCACAATCTAGGATCACGTTATGAATCAACCGCCAGCTTCGGGGACTCTGTTTGGTCATCCGAAAGGACTCTTCCTGCTTTTTTCCACGGAAATGTGGGAGCGTTTTTCCTACTACGGTATGCGCGCTTTACTTATCCTGACTTTAGTTGCGGCCACTGAATCCACTAACCCTGGTTTTGGCATGAGTAACGGCGATGCCCTGTTGCTGTACGGCTACTACACAGGTCTGGTGTATGCCGCCACTTTATTCGGTGGTTTGATTGCAGATAACCTGCTGGGCCAGCGTAAATCTATTATCCTGGGTGGCACCTTAATGGCCATTGGTCAGTTTACCTTGTTCGCTGCCACGCCTCATAGCATGTCGCTGTTTTACGTCGGTTTAGGTTTCATTATTGCCGGTAACGGTTTATTTAAGCCGAATATTTCCGCCATAGTGGGTGACTTGTATCCTCAAGGGGATGCGCGTCGTGACGGTGGTTTCACTATTTTCTACATGGGGATTAACTTAGGTGCCTTTATTGCGCCTCTGGTGACATCTTCTTTAGGCGAAAGTGATTCTTTTGGCTGGCGTTATGGTTATTTAGCTGCTGGTATTGGTATGACCTTATCTGTGGTGATTCAGTTATTGTTTGCGCAAAAGTACTTAGGTGATTTAGGTAAAATTCCTGGTCGTATTTCATCGCGCAGCGCGTCCGGTACGCCAACACCTTTAACCAAAGTTGAATTTGACCGCCTGCGCGTGGTGTTATTCCTGTTTATCTTCGTGACTATGTTCTGGCTGGCCTTTGAACAAGCTGGTGGTTTAATGAGCTTGTTTGCTTCTGAACACACAGACCGTATGGTAGGTACTTTTGAAGTTCCAGCCGGTTGGTTCCAGTCGTTAAACCCGCTGTTTATTCTGACTTTTGCTCCGCTGTTTGCCTGGTTATGGGTCAAGCTGAATGCTATGAACAAACAACCCGATGCCCCTGTCAAAATCTTATTTGGTATGTTGTTAACCTCTATCGGTTTCCTGTTCCTGATCGTGGGTGTATTTGAAATGCAGGTGAACCCTTCTGCCAAATCCAGCATGATGTGGTTAACCTTAGCTTTCTTATTCCATACTTTAGGTGAGCTTTGTATTTCTCCTGTAGGTTTGTCATTAATGACTAAACTGGCTCCGGTTAAACTTGCCTCCCTGATCATGGGTGTTTGGTTCCTGATGCCTGCTGTTGCACATTATCTGGCAGGTTTTGTTGGTGCTTATTCTGATACCGCAGGTGATAACCCTGCAGTGGTTGAATTTGCCGCATCCTTTGGTGTACAGGCCGCCCACGCTGGTTTACTGGTAGTATTTGGTGGTATAGCTGTAGCACTGGTGGTATTTGCTGTGGTGCTTTGGATGTTATCCGGTACTTTAGTGCGTTGGATGCACGGTGCTGAGCGTATGCAAAGCTAAGCGATACAAGTATTGATAAAGGCCAGATGGAGCAGTCCTCTGGCCTTTTTTATTGGAGCTCACTATGAAATTTATTTGTGTTTTGTGCTGTTTTTTCAGTTTCCAGCTATTGGCCGTCGTCATGAATTGGCAAAGACAAGCCGATATGCTGCTGCCTGTGCAGGAAATTTATCCTGCGGTCTTTCAGGGCGAAATTTATGTGGCGGGTGGTTTAAGTTCCGAATTACCAAAACAACAAGGCCAGATGACAGCGCAGGTGCAGATCTACAATCCAAAGTCTGATCAGTGGCGTTATGGACCTGCTTTACCTGAAAGTCGTCATCACGGCCAATTGGTAGCTGTGAATGATCAGCTGTTTTTATTCGGTGGTTTTGTTCAGGTTCATGGCGGGCAATGGAGCGCCAGTGCGGATGTATTGCAATTAAACCTCAAACAACAGCGTTGGTTAAAAGTGGCTGTTTTGCCCCAGCCCTTAAGTGAAACGGTCAGCTTTGTGCTGGATGACAAAGTTCATCTGGTATCAGGGCGCTCTCCTGCAACAGAGTCAAATGCACAATGGCAGGACCAGACAGATACAGCTGTCCACTGGGTTTTTGATCCTGAGTCGTTAAAGACCTCAATCGCACCGGTATTACCTGAAGCCAAAAACAGCGCTGCCGGTCTGGTTCTGAACAACAGAGGATATCTGGTAGGTGGCAGGCAGGTAAAAGGCGGCAATAAAGCCTCTGTGCATAGTTTTGATGCGAAGTCGCAACAATGGACAGAGCTCCCTGATATACCTCAGGCTCAGGCTGGTTTAGCCGCTGCAGCACTCCATCAGCAGATCTGGGTCTTTGGTGGTGAGTTTTTCGGCCAGGGCGGCGGTGTTTTCTCTGAGGTCTGGTCTTACTCTCCGGCAGAGCAGCGTTGGCAGCAGCAAGGCGAAATGCCGGTACCACGCCATGGTTTAGGGGCTGTTGTGCTGAATGACGCTATTTATGTTATAGGTGGTGCTACAGCTGCAGGCTTAAACCAGACCAGCGCTGTATTAGAAAAAGTATCTGTAAAATAAAAATGATCCAGCCCCTTTTTTCTTAACTATTTTTAATGCAGCGCAGAGCTGAAGTTACTGTTAAATAGTAGCTTTTTTTAGAGGGAGCACAATCCCACGGAAACTGATGTCTCAAAATAGTGAAGGGAGAGGACGATGAAATATTCAATCTGTATTCTGTTTGGTTTGATACTGGCATGGCTTGGATCCAGTTTTCATTCCGCCCATGCTTGTACCCGCTTAGTTTATCTTGGCCCGCAAGATACTGTATTAACAGGCCGGAGTATGGATTTTTCCATAGATATTCCTGCCAATTTATGGGTCTTTCCCCGGGGTATGCAACGTAGTGGGCAAGTTGGGCCGAATTCGATCTCGTGGCGCTCCAGGTATGGCAGTGTTGTCGCCAGTTCCTGGGACATCGCAACTCCTGATGGAATGAATGAAAAAGGGCTGGTCGCAAATCTGCTGTGGTTAGTTGCGTCTGAATATCCAAAATTTGATTACTATGGCAATCGTCCTGGTCTGACTATCGCGGCCTGGGCTCAGTATGCCCTTGATAACTTTGCAACAGTGCAGCAAGCCGTCACTTTTTTCCGGCAGGATAATTTTGCTATCGTGTCTGACTTTATCCCCGGCACTGATAAATTCACTACTGTTCACCTGTCCTTATCTGATGCCACAGGGGACAGTGCGATTTTTGAATACATAGGTGGAAAACTCAATATTCATCATAATAAGAAGTATCAGGTGATGACCAATGATCCGCCATATGAGCAGCAAATCGCGATAAAAAGTTATTGGGATACGGTATCAGGGCAAGCGTTTTTGCCAGGGACAGCACGGGCATCAGACCGTCTGGTCAGAGCCTGGTATTACCTGAATATGATCCCACAAACCAGTGATGCGAAAATTGCGGTCGCAAGCGTGTTCAGCATAGTACGGAATGTATCAGTGCCTTATGGCATTGGGACCGCCGATCAGCCTCATTTATCCAATACCAGATGGCGGGTAGTGGCTGACCAGCGTAATCTGATTTACTACTTCGAAAATGTGCTTTCACCTAATGTGGTTTGGGTGGATTTCAGGAAAATTGATTTTAGGGAGAATGCTGAGGTTAAAAAGCTGGATCTGGATGCAGACCAAATTTATGCAGGGGAAAGCAGTGCTTCTTTTGTCAACGCCAAACCTTTTGAATTTAAAGGGTTAGATCCGGCAGATTAAAACCGCAGCTCAGATCCGGACCATAAATAAGGCCAGCTGTTGCTGGCCTTATTGAACGTCCGGGAGCGTTATGGCAGATATTCGTCCAAATACTCTTCGTCTTCTTCTTTTTGTGGCGGATTGCCATCGTAAATCCTGAACTCAACTCGCTGGAAATAAGCTTCCTTAATAAAGGCATAAGGATCAACAGACTCGTTTAGCAATTGCTCCATAGACATCATCTGCTCCCGTCCATCCAGCGCTGAGACGGTAAAACGAGTGATGGTCAGATTCGAATTTAATAAACCCAGAGGGAAATAAAGGCCATCGACAACCCCTGCAACCAGGCCCCTTGTCGTGGTTGGGCCCATGGCCGGAACCATCAGGTAACCTCCATCACCAACACCCCATACAGCGAGCGTCTGATTAAAATCTTCATCTTGTGCCTTGAGATCAATACGGGTTGCGACATCAAACAAACCAAATAAACCCAGTGTGCTGTTCAGCACAAAACGTCCAAGACTAATAGCTGCGCTCTTGGGCTTCGCTTGTAGCAAGGCATTGACGAAACTGGCTGGCTCATTGAGGTTATTCACTACATTTGCTATGCCGGTACGGGCAGGTTTGGGTACTACAGTCATATAACCTACAGTGGCAGGACGCAGTATATAGGCATCCAGTACATCGTAGTTAAAATCCCAGATATCCCGGTTTATGGACTCTATGGGATCCCGGGGATCCTGATAAGTAGTTTGAGCTTGTTGTTCATCTGCTGTTTTTTTGCTGGCGCAGCCAGTTGCCGCCAACAATAACAGGCACGACACTAAAACAGGCTTCATGCGTAAGACCATAAGTTTGCATCCGTTTGGGGGAAATAACATATTGATTATTATACTGGTAAAGCATGACCTGGATCATCAGCTTTGCTGCATTGATTTGTGTGAAATAGTTGAAAAAAGTTGCACCAGGCCGGAAAAATAGTCGAAAAGGAATAAAAGTCTACTTTAGTACCTGTGGTAAGCCTGCTGCAAGTTGCTGCTGTTCAGCACTGAATATTTCTTTTTCAATACGCAGCCAGCTTTGGCAATAGTCCCAGTCTGAGCTCAGTGGCAACCAGTTCATGCCATCGAGCATGCAATTTAAGTTGAACAGAAATGGGTGGG
>CAMLSF010000102.1 GCA_946482615.1 uncultured Chromatiaceae bacterium
GTTCTGACCCCATTTTTTAGCATTCCTGCAACGCCTTCAGTGCTTTGGAATGAAACTCGCGGTGTTTCATCACCAGCAGAACAATCACTGCGGTCGCCATAAATAAGCTGGGGTCGATAAACCAGGACAAAGTGGCCAGAGAAAAATACATAGACCGCAAACCATAATTAAACGAATGCCCTGCCTGATCAATCACCTTGGCCGTTCTGTTGGCATACAAGGCTTGCTCTTCTGCTGTCATTTCCCGGCCATCTGGTGCAGCACCAATCAATACACCACCAAAACCATATTGACGTAATGACCAGGTAAACTGGAAAAACGCAAAGACATAAATCACAGCCAAAAACAGAATTTTCAGCTGAATAGTTTCTTTATTCTGAGTAGCCCAGGGAGTCAGGTAACTCAATACCTCGCTGATACTGTTGCTTGAAGCCAGGGCCGTTAACAGACCTGCTAAAATCAGCAAAGTACTGGATGCAAAAAAGGACACGTTGCGTTCCAGTGTTGCCAGCAGGGTGACATCTGATATCTTGTTTTCTCTACCCAACATTTGTTGCATCCAATGGGTACGTTTACGCCGCAATTCAAAGGATAAACAACTGACAGTGCGGGCTTTACGTTTGGCCACTATGGTGTAGCCTGTCCAAAGTGATAAAAACCAGACGACCGCTATTAAATCAAGTAACGTCAACATAACCCGCCTTATTCGAGAGACAATTCAGTTGCCAGAGGCAAAGTGAAATAAAAACAAGCCCCACCAGCAGCAGAGCGATGGTAGCCTATGCTACCTCCCATAGCTTTCACCAGGTCTTTACAAATGGCTAAGCCAAGTCCTGTGCCAGCCACCTGCCTGCGATCCGATGAATCTGCCTGTGAAAACTTCTCAAACAAACGGGACTCAAAATCTGCAGCCACACCGTCACCTTGATCCGTCACAGCCACACGAACTGTCTTAGCGGATAACTCCACACTGACCTGCACCGAAGCCCCGGTGGGGGAATACCGTATTGCATTAGCCAGCAGATTGGCCATCACCTGCTGTAACCGCACTTCATCCACTTCAACCCACAAGTCATCCTGTTCAGCGCAGTGCAGTTCCAGTTTTACCTGACGCTGTAAAGCCACTGGCTGATTCAGCTCAATTGCCTGACGCAGTAAGGCCGCCAAAGGCCATAACCTGAGCTTAAATTGCATCTTGTTGACCGCAAGTTTTTCTATGTCCAGTAAGTCGTTGATCAGCTTACCCAAACGCTGGCTGTTCTGTTGCGCCAGCGTCAACATATGCTGCTGTTTATCATTCAAAGGACCCAAAGCGCCACCAACAGCCAATCCCAAAGCGCCTGTGATAGCCGTCAAAGGTGTACGCAGTTCATGACTGACGGTAGAAACAAAATCGTTTTTTAGCTGCTCTATTTTTTTCCGCTCTGAAATATCCCGTATAAGCCAGACATAACGGGCTTTGCCCTGATGCTCAGTGCTGTTACGCGATAAATCCATCGCAAAAATTTCACCGTTTTGTCTTATCCCCTTCAGCTCAACAGCAGCACCTTCACCTAAAGCCAAAGTAGCCAGAACTTGTGCCTGACCCGGCGCTAATAACAGAGTAAAAGGCTGATCAGTCAACTGCACCGGAAGATAACCAAACACTGTACTGACGGCACTATTGACGCGGTCAATGGTGCCATCCAAATCTGTAGTGACTATCACATCTAATACGCTGTTGATAATACGGCGCGAATACATTTCATTATCTTGCAGCGCATCAGCAAACAAAGCACTGCGACGGTAGGAGTACAGTAACCAGGCCAGCATCAGACAAAACACCACAGACAACGAGGCCCCCAACAAACGCCATTGCCACAAGCCCCAACCTGCGGCTTCATCCAAAAACCGCACTGCAATTTGCCAGTCTGCACCTTTGATATTTAAATCCAGTATCAGGGCATCTTTACTGAATAAATGGGAGTAGCCGAATAAGGCGGTGGAGTTTTTGTCTTTTTCGCGGATCCCCACCTGGACCTGATAACTGTTCGCCTGCTGTAACAGCATCTGATTAAAAGCCGTTAAATCCAGCACTGTACTGATAATGCCCCAGTAACTGCCATCATTCAGAAACAAAGGCAAACGGTAAATATAACCATCGCCCCCCTGAATAAGAGCAACAGGCCCCACCAGTTTAGCTTCTTTGCTGTCAATTAATTGTTTAATTTCAGGCCACTGCTGCGGTAAGTTTTTGTAGTTCAGCCCTAAAGCCCGCTCATTGCCCTGTAGCGGATAAATCAGCGTCAGCACATTATCTGGAGCCAGACCTATATTGCGGATATGTTTGCCTTGCTCCAGCAGGTTTTGCAGCAAAAAACGCATTTCTTTATCAGACAGCTTGCCATCGCTGGCACGTATATGTGACGCCAGTCCCAGGCTCATATACAAGGAAGTATTTAATTCAGCTTCGACAAAAGAGCGCAACTGACCTGAAATGCCAACCAACTGCTGCAACGCCTGGTTTTGACGTTGTTCGACCAATTGCCTGGCCTGGTATTCAGTAATAATAGCGGCACAGAGTAAACAGAATAACGGCATCACCCATTGCCAGGGCAACAGCCAATGAGATTGTTGTTTTAAAGCGCTGCTCTGTTCCATGGTTTGCAACCTGTTGAACATATTCTGTTATCGTCAGTGACTATAACCTATCCGAACAGAATTACTCCATGGCCGAATCGCACTGAACTCAGAATAAAAGTTTAAACCGCCGTGCTGAGAATCGAACCGGGCCGTGTTAAACTGCCCCGCCCTGACGGCTTGACACTGCATCAGTAGAGGAGAAGCGCTGTGACTGAATTAATTCTGCAAACCCCGGACGACTGGCACTTACATTTTCGCGACGGCGATATGCTCAAAGAAACTGTGGCAGCTACTGCCCGTTGTTTTAAGCGCGCTATTGTCATGCCTAATCTTGTTCCTCCTGTCACCAACGCAGCAGAAGCTTTGGCTTACAAAGAACGTATTCTTGCCGCCCGCCCTGCAGGCAGCAGTTTTGAACCTCTGATGGTGTTGTATTTAACAGACAAAACCACAGCCGAAGACATCAAAGCCGCCAAAGCCGCTGGCGTAGTAGCCGCTAAATTGTATCCGGCAGGTGCAACCACCAACTCTCACTCCGGTGTCAGCAGCTTAAGTAAGTTGTATCCTGTGCTGGAAGTGATGGCAGAGCAGCAAATGCTATTGCTGGTACATGGTGAAGTCACCGACAGCCATATTGATATTTTTGACCGTGAAAAAGTCTTTATCGATCAGCATTTAACTCAGCTGGTTAACACTATTCCTGGTCTTAAAGTGGTGTTTGAACACATCACCACGGCCGATGCGGTTGAGTTTGTCAAAGCCGCGCCAGAGCGTGTTGCAGCCACCATCACACCACAGCATTTATTACTGAACCGTAACGATATGTTAGTGGGCGGTGTACGCCCGCATAACTACTGCCTGCCGGTCCTCAAACGCCGTACTCATCAGGAAGCTTTACGTGCTGTAGTTGCTACCGGCAATAAGAAGTTTTTCTTAGGCACAGATTCAGCGCCCCATGCTAAACACCGTAAAGAAGCAGCTTGTGGTTGTGCTGGTTGTTACAGTGCCTGGAGTGCCATTGAGCTGTACGCTCAGGTATTTGAAGACTTAGGTTGCCTGGATAAGTTAGAAGGTTTTGCCAGCCACTATGGTCCGGACTTCTACAACCTGCCACGCAACAGCGGCACCATCACTTTAGTGAAACAAAACTGGACTGTACCAGCGGAGATCACCTTACCCGATGGCAGCCCTATAGTGCCGTTTTTCGCTGAGCAGCAATTAAGCTGGCAGTTGAAGCAGACAGTGTCAGAGTCTTGACTCTGACCCCATACATAGATGCTGTTACTGGCTTATGATGTGGAAAACTGCATGGAGGTTAGAGCCTAAGCTCTGACCTCGCAAACAGTCCTCTGTAGTTCCGCTGTCGCTCAGCCGCAGTTGTGCCAAGAGCCAGATAGCATGGATGCGGGGTTAGCAGTTGGATGGATTTACCTAATGCATTGGCCTGATAACTGCTCCACGGATAATCAGCAGGATCAGCGACCATAAAAGCTCGTACCGGATTTAATTCAATATAACGACTGACCTGCAGCAAATAGAGTTCAGAATCCACCAGCTCGGATTTAAATCGTCCCTCCCACAAGGTTCCGGTTCTTTGATAACGTTGATTGACGTACCAAACGTAGTAGCGCCCCAAATTCTGCATTAAGTTACTTATGCCTTTTGCCGTAGCGGGTGTTGCTAACAAATGCACATGGTTAGTCATTAAAACAAAAGCATGAATGGCAACAGCGTACTTCTCGCTGTATTCCTTAAGTTTGCTCAGATAAACCCGATAATCCAGCTCACTGAAAAAGCAGACCTGTTTGTTATTACCACGTTGAATAACATGTTGAGGTACATCTGGTATGTTTAACCGTTTTGCTCGTGCCATTACAAAGCCCCGAAAATTCACACAAATTCAACAATAGAGTGAATTATCAGCTTTGCTACTGCGTCAGAGGCATTTTTTGATTCAGGGGGTCAGAGCCAAAGCTCTGACCCCGCAATAACAGCCTGGTTCACGTGGACAATGATTGCCGCGCGAACAAATCAGCTGGGCGGGTTTATCTAAACTACGGGCCACCCAGTTGATATTCAAAATATTCGACACTGTAGTCAAGGTAGAGCGAATGGCTTTAGGCACTACGGCAGAACCGCCCTGACTACGGCAGAGTTGTTTTAACTCCTGCGCCATAGTTTCTACATCCATGCCCTGCGCCTCTATCGCCGGGTTTAAATCTATCCCGGCACAAAGCACATGAGCATTGCCCGCTAAATCCGACACTTTGGTGGATTCACAACAATAAATCCGTGGCTGGCCCTGCACATCCAAAATCGACAGCTGTGCTGAATGCGCCGATTCGGCCGCCTCAAACATCCGAAACACAGCCCAATGCTGACAAGGGTCTTCCACCTGGCGCATATTGCCCCAGGGTAAAGGAATACCATTGCCCCTATACACCGCCTTCAATTTACCCGGTGTGTAGGCATCAAAATAATGCCAGTGACTGTAGGGCGACACAGCCGTCATACGACGCATAGCAACAGAGGCCGAGACACCAGCTAAGTGATGTGAACTGATTTCATAACCTTGTTTGTCTAATAGCTGACGAAACGGCATTTTAGGGCACAACAAAGCACCGGCAAAAAAGCTCGACTCAAAATCCCGCCAGGCATGCAGAATATCCTGAGGTGCCACAGCACTGTCATCCGTCGGCACAGAGTCAAAAGCCCCACCGACCATCATGCCGCTTTTGACACCATCTTTGTTATGCAATACCGCATGACCAATATGCACGGCCAGCTCGTATTTCAGCCGGGTTGGCCACTGTTGCAACAGCTTATTTAAATGCAAAGTGCCGGGCGGTAAAAAATACGAGGTCGGTACGTTTTTCGACAATACACCGAGTTCGTCCAAGACTTCTTTTGGCGTTTGCTCAAACCAGCGCACCTGCAGGCCCAGTTGCTGCACTATCTGCATTAAATCTTCCACAGACAGCGGCATACGTTTCAGGCCTACTTCTTCAGCAGCCCGTTCCAGCTCAGGAAAATGGTTTTGATGATGCTCCTGATGCGCACGAATAAGCAGCTGCGCAAACTGACGGCCACTGATACCGGTTTGCGACAACATCTCCGGAATCGCAATTTGCAGAATATCGTTAGAAAACAAAAAGCCCGGTTCCAGCGCCATACCTGACACCCCACCACGACTGCCTTTTTGCGGGGTAATATCCAGTTGCTGCTCTTCGCCATCCAAAAACCATTCGACGTCTTTTTGAAACACCTCTGCAATAACCTGCAGCATATCCAGGCTGGGCACGCGTTTGCCACGCTCAATCATCGACAAATAAGACACGGACGGCGCAGACTCAGAATTCACTCTGATGCAGCGGGTCGACAAGTCTTCCATCGTCAAATTATTCCGTTTCCGCAAGTTTCTGATCTTAGTACCAAGGAAATGCGACTTTCTGAGTAAACTTTTATTAGCTGTCATTTTGTAAAATTCACACTGTGAAGTTTTAATTGTGAAATTATTCAGAAAACTAACATAGACTAAATATCAGGCAACAGCAATGCTGCTTTACTGGCCCTACAGCCTTAAGAACTTATTACAAGCAACACAAAACAGGACGAAAATCATGAACATGACAGCCACCCAAAACTCACACCAGGACCATGATATCCGGGAAGAGATCAGCTACATAGCCGGGCTGAACCAGAGTCATGTCCGTCAGATCATGGATTACTCCAAAGCTTTTCTGGATAAAGTGTTCCCGCTGGACAGAGGTTCCCACAAAGACGTTTGCAGTTATGTGGTGTATTACCAGCATCTATTGGCCTTTTTTGCCGACGGCAGCAACAGTGGTTTAAAAACGCCATCGCAGTTTGTCGCTTTTGGTGGCCATCCGGAACAGCCACAATCCCTGCTGCTAAAAGACGGCGAACGCCATGTCGAATTATTGTTTTGCCACAAAGGTGTACATGGCAGTCTGGATAAAGCCGGTATTGAAGATATTCAGCTGCAGTTGACAGGCGAACAGGCCGGCTGGTTCAGTATGATCCGCGGTAACGCTCAGGCACAGCCTTGTATTACCTCTGCACAAAATAGTCCATGCTTTCGTGCAAAAGAGGGTGGCGATTACAGAGTAAATTAGTTATAACTAACTCAGTTGATTTTTTATCCTCTCGAAAACAGCAGTGACGGGCAGGTAAAGTTTGCCAAAGCTGATAAAAATCAGCGGCAAAAAGAATAAAAACAACAGGGGACGATAGACGTCGACGGGGAGAAAAAGGCCAGCAATAGCTGGCCTTTTTTATGTCCATGGAGGGACGGTATGTCAAAAATGTCGGGGGGATAACGGTCTTTCGAAATGCCAAGAGTTTGGCATTTCGCCGCTATCACGCCTTCGCCTCCGGCGCAGGCCGGAAGCTTGTTGCGACGATGTCCATGGAGGTATGATACCAATCAGAACTGATAGGTCATACTTAAAGTCACAGAGCGTGGCAGAATGTAACGACCGTTTGGTGACGTTGGGTTACGTGGGTCACCTTCAGTTAAACCTTGTTTATCCGTCAGGTTATCCACCGACAACTGAGTTTTTAACTGCTCTGTTAACTCCAGCTGCACACCGGCATCAATTTTGGTGTAACCCGCTAAGGTCACCGTATTTTCATTGTCCGCATAACGATCAGACACCGAAGCTATAGTGCCGTACACAGAAGCAAAGGTATCTTCAAAAGCTTCAAAGCCATAACTTGGAGTTAAACGCACTTGCCATCTGGGCTGACGCTGAGCTCTGTTGCCTTCATTGGTTGGGCTTTCAGTGATTTCAGTTTTTTGCAGTGTAGAATTCAGATTCAAAGAAAACCCTGTGCTGGTGTAATAGTTAAAGTCCAGCTCTACACCATAGGCTCTGTTGGTCAGCACTTCAGCCGGATCGCCAGGGCGACGGACAAAAGTATCGCCTTCCACCTCGTTATAAAATGAAGTGGCGTAAAAGCTGTAGTTTTGTTCAGCCCATTTGTAGCCCAATTCAAACTGAGTCACTTCTTTAATCAGCTTTTCACCGCTGGTAAAAGCGCCGTAGTTATCGCGGAAGTCGTCAAAAAATGGCATCTTATTGCCTTTATTGACGCGGGCAAAAACACCCATATTTTTTTGCCACATCCAGTTCACACCAGCTGTCCAGGCAATTTTACTTTCGTCATAACTGACAGCTTTACTGACCTGCCCTGTTAACCCTTCATCCACAGTGTAATCAATAGTGTGGTTTTCATTACGCAGACCAACGTCCACTGTCCATTGTTCGTTTAACGCCACTTCCACAGCAGCGTATAAAGCACGGGTGGTGCCATCGCCAGTGGCGTCTATGTCGTAGTTCCAGCTGCAACTGTCCTGATTGTCGTTACAGTCGATACCGGTTAAAGCTTCACCACCAGACTCAACCACATGCCAGGCCTGGTTACCAATAGACCACCAGTCTTTCACCGAAAAGGCCGTGCTGTAGACACCTACAGTGTATTTAGCGCTGTCGGCGGTTTTGGTCACAGCTAAATCATTGGTGAACGAATCCAGCTCTTTTTCCACCACCCAGCGGCCCATTTGCTGCACCATAGTGTCGCCATCGTACAAAGTACCAGTGGTCGCACCGGTCGCATTTAAACCGTTATCAGCCACAGTGCTTAACGCCACAGCACCAGCCTCAGGCACTAAACCTAAGGTATTGGCATCACCCTGGGTATAGTTAAAGCGATACAACAATTTCCAGTCGTTGTTGAGATCCAAATCCACAGTACCGCCCGAGACTGAACCTTTCCAGCCCCGGCCATCTCCCAGGTCAACACTGCGACTTTCGCCGTCCGGGCCATACTGAATAGTGGCTTGCCTGTTGTTTGGGCCAATCTGAGTGTAGCTATTGTCCACCCCGGCCACATTCAGTGGGGTGGGCAGATACCAGACACCGTGGTCATCCGTCTGGCGGGTGTATAAATTGATACTGCCGTTGTCCAAATCTTTGGTGATATTCAGCGTAAACTGATGGCCTTCTTCTGAATTAAAACCTGCGTCACGCACACCTTGCGAGCTGCTGATATAACCCCCCATCATAAAATACAAATCGTCAGCCAGTTCACCGCTCACCACGGCATCCATACGCTGCAAGCCATAATCAGCAGTGGATAACTTGACTAAGCCCTCAGTTTCTTCCGAGCCTTCCTTTAAAATAAAGTTAGTGGTTAAACCCGGCTGACCATTAGAGATCACAGGCGTTGAACCACCGCGCAGAGCTTCCATAAAGTCGACGGTTTCATCGAGGCGGAACATCGACGAGTTTTCTAAAAACGACAAGGTTGGCGGCGGGAAAATAGGCACGCCCTGCATTTGTACTGTTAAAAATGGCGCATCGCCACCACTGGGAAAACCACGGACAAAAACGTTAGCCCCGGCCACACCACCTGAACTTTCCGACCAGACACCTGGCACTAAGGTAAACAACTCGGCCGTGCTTTTAGGGTTCATTTTTTCAATATTTTCTGCCGACACGTTGGTGATGGCATAACTGGCATCCACACGTAAACCGGCAATACCACTGGCTTTACCTGTAATGACGATTTGTTCTATCTGACTTTCTTCGGCAGGCTTTTTGGCCGCTGCAACTTTGCTGCTTTCTTCGGTTTGCTGCTGAGCCTGTAGCATAGTGACAGGCAGTAAGGTAACGAGCATGGCTGACGCCAGCTTAGTGAGCCGTAAATTCATCTGATCTCTCCCCGTTGTCTTTGATTACGCAGCTATGACGCTCTTTATTTATTGCTGCTTAAATAAACATAATTCATCCTGCAATCGATTGCAATAAAGAATCAGGAACTTTTGCAATCGTTTGCAATATCATTTTGTGTTAGGGTTTTAACTTACAAGTACCCCCTAAGTAATTGGAGTTGCAGCAAGGCGGCAAGCGAGCGAGACCCCAGGAGCATAGTTGTCCTATGTGCCATTGGATTGAAGCGAGGATGCGCGGGTCATGTCAGGTCAGTATCTTAGAAACGACTGGGGCGAGTAGTGCAGCCAACACAGCTGCGGCTTCAAGTACGACGGGGGCTCGATTTGGCTGAATGCTTTTGCCATAATCTGTTGCTTATGCAGGCTTTACTGCGGTTTATAATGGAAAATCAGTTGTGAATTCAGGTAAAAAAATGATGACACTGGCCGACATAGCAGCTTTAGCTGAGGTGTCCGAATCTACTGCATCCAGAGCATTACGCGACAACCCGGTCGTAAATATCGAAACCCGCCTGAAAGTGCAACAAATAGCTCAGCAGTACCAATTTAACGTTAATCCGACAGCCCGCAGTTTACGCACCCAAAAAAGCTACACCATAGCTGTGATCATTTTGTTTGATGCCAAAAGCCAGCAGGCCATCTCCGACCCTTTTTTGCTGGAAATTTTAGGTGTGATTGCCGATGAGCTGACGCATAAAGGTTATGACATGCTGCTCAGCACCAGCAAAACCAAAGATAAAGACTGGAAAACTTATTACATAGATGCCAAAAGAGCAGACGGTTTAATCATCATAGGCCAGGGCGAACACGACCAGCGCATCGAACAACTATCACACAGCAAAGTGCCTTTTGTGGTGTGGGGCGCCAGTTCAGGTCATGACAATTTTACTGTGGTCGGCAGTCAGAACCGCAGTGGCGCAGAAGCTGCTGTCAGTCATTTGGTAGAACAAGGCTGCAGACATATCGCCTTTTTGGGTGACTACCGCCATAACGAAATTGAACAACGTTATCTGGGGTATCAGGATGCGTTGCAAAAAGCCGGTCTGGCTTTGGATCCGGCTTACGAACTCATCACCGACTTTACCGCTCAGGATGGGTATGTCAAAACCCAGCAGCAGTTATTCCCCTTGCTGCCAGAGCTGGACGGTATTTTTGCTGCCAGCGATGCCATAGCTTTAGGTGCGATGAAAGCGCTGCAGGAACATGGGGTCCAGGTGCCACAACAACTGGCTATTGCAGGTTTTGACGATATTGCAATGTCGGCTTATTGCTCGCCAGCACTCACCACAGTAAAACAAGACACCATCAATGGCGGTAAATTGCTGGTGTCTAAGTTATTGCAGCAAATGGACGGCGAACAGGCAGAATCTGAACTCTTGCCAGTGCGGTTATTAAGCCGTCAAAGTTCTGCCCGGCGCTGAATTTACAACGCCAGCAGCTTCGTCAGTAATGACGGCTCCAAAGCAGAAATGGCAGGGATCACTAAATCAGCCTGAGTTAAGGCATGCGGCTCACCAATACCCAAAGCGTACATACCAGCAGCTTTAATAGCAGTCACACCGGCTGGCGCGTCCTCCACACCAATACAACGCTCTGGTTTTACGCCCAAAGCTTCAGCGCAGGTTAAAAAGATTTCAGGGTCGGGTTTGCCGTTTTTAATCAGATTGGAGTCGGCGACATAATCAAACAAAGCCGGAATACCAAGTTTTTGCAGCACCAACGCGGCATTTTTACTGGCCGACGCCAAAGCTGTTTTCACTCCTGCTGCTTTTAAACTGCTAAAAAGTGGCAATACACCGGGGAATAAATCGGCAGGTGACATCAACTGCACCAGTTTTAAATACTCCGCATTTTTTTGCTCTGCCAGCATCAGTTTGTCATCCTGACTTAACTGCTTCTGCCCCAGCTGCAGAATCAGCTCCAGCGATCCCATCCGGTCCACGCCCTTGAGTAGTTCGTTATCTGCACGGCTAAATTCGATACCCAGTTGAGTCGCCAATTGCTTCCAGGCTAAAAAATGATATTCAGCTGTATCAGTCAACACGCCATCCAAATCAAAAATAACAGCCTGGATCATGATTTCACTCCAGACAAAGCTCCAGACGACACTTTTAACAAAGAAAACATCTGGCTTTGGCCCGCCGCTAAACAAAAACGCTCTGTCTGATGCTGCAAGGTTAAATCAGCGCCACTTAATAACTGATAACTCACTTGTGTTTGACTGACCTGCACCTGCAATACCCGGCCTCTGTAGTTGAGTTTAAATTTTAGCTCCGGCCAGGCTGCCGGCAGTTTAGGTTCAAAAAACAAACCTTGTGGACGGCTGCGCATACCGGCAAAACCACACACCACAGACAACCAGCTACCCGCCATACAGGCAATATGTACACCGTATTCAGTGTTGTGATGGTAGTTATCCAAATCCATCCGCGCTGTGTTGGCAAAAAACTGATAAGCACGTTCCGTCTGGCCAGTCTCCGCAAAAGCCACTGAGTGAATGCAGCTGCTTAAGCTGGAATCATGAGTGGTTAACGGCTCGTAATAGGCCAGGTTGCGCGCTTTTAGATCACGTGGAAATTGCTGATCCAGCAAATACATCGCCAGCACTAAATCCGCTTGTTTTAACACCTGATGGCGGTAAATCACCAGCGGGTGGTAATGCAACAACAACGGGTATTTGTCAGCAGGCGTTGCGGCAAAATCCCATGGCTTTTTAGCTAAGAAACTGTCGTCCTGTGCACTGATTTGCAGTTTGTCGTCATAAGGTAAATACATCAGCTCTGCCGCTTGTTGCCAGCTTTGTATTTCCTCTGGTGCGACGCCCAGCCTTAAACAAAAACTCTGATAAAACTCAGGTTTTTGGATCGCAAGCTTTGCCAGGACTTCAGCGGTGAAACTCAAATGCAGCTGCGCCATGGCGTTGGTGTAGAAGTTGTTATTCACCAAAGCTGTGTATTCATCAGGCCCTGTCACCAGATGAATTTCAAAACGGCCGCTGTGCTGACTAAAAAAGCCCAGTTGCAGCCATAAACGCGCTGTCTCCACCAGCATTTCAGCACCAGCCTGCTGCATAAAAGCCCAGTCATCTGTCGCCAGCAGGTAACTTCGGATGGCATAAGCTATGGCAGCATTAATATGATACTGGGCTGTGCCTGCCGGAAAATAAGCCGAACATTCATCACCGCTGATAGTACGCCATGGATACAAAGCCCCTTTGTTATGCGACATCTGCCGTGCTCTGTTTTTGGCTTGCTCCAGTTGACTAAAACGCTGCAATAACAACTGACGGGCTGTGTCAGGCTGGCAAAAACTTAAAGTCGGGATCACATAAATTTCGGTATCCCAGAAATAATGGCCATCGTAACCAGGCCCGGTCAGGCCCTTAGCGCCAATATTGCTGACGCCATTACGGCCAGCCGACTGCACCAGACTAAATAAGTTAAAACGTAAACCTTGTTGCAGCGCCGGGTCGTCGCTGATTTGGATATCTGACTGCAACCAGAAATCGGCTAAATACTGCTGCTGTTCTGCCGCCAGCACAGCAAAACCATCAGTCACAGCTTGTTGCAGCAGTTTTTTCGCTGCTGCTAATGGCATTTCGGCCTGTTTGGAGGCCACCTGATAACTGATGTATTTGCTAAAACGAACCGCCTGACCTTGTTGTAACTGCAGCTCAAACAGCTGAGTCAGTAAGTTAGGCTCAACCTGCTGATCCATAAAACGCACGTCGTCAGTAAACTGATGTTGGATAGCCGACACCAGCTGAAAATCAGCACCATGCACCTGATGCAGCAAATAACTGCAGTCCGCTTTATCCCCAATGCCCTGCTGCGCCTCAGGCTTTAAGCTGGTTTCCAGCGCCATTTCGCCAACCCGCGGGTCGTCTGGCTTAAACACCGATTTGTACTGGCCATTCAGACAAGACTTTAATAACACAGCCCCGGAGAAATTTTGTGCTGTGATGGTCCATTCAATCGCCATCAGTTCAGGACGCTGAAAACTGACTAAACGGCGGCTTTGTAGCTTGAGCTGCTTGCCTGAAGGGCTGGTAAATAACTGTTCACGACTTAAGATACCGGTGCGTAAATCCAGATAGCGCTCAGCTGGCTGTTCTGCCGACACCGCCAGCCAATGCCCGTCTAACGCCAGTTGCAGACTTTTGCCATCGGGCACCTGCAACATTTTGTCGTTATTTTTCGCAAAACCATAAGCCGACTCACCGTACACAATAGGCTCAGAACTATAAACCCCGTTCAGGTAAGTGCCTTCGCAGCTGGCCCCCGCACTGCAGCCTTCTTCGTAAGTGCCGCGACTGCCAATAAAACCATTGGCCAGACTGAATAAAGTTTCTTTTAACATCAGCTGATCAGGATCAAACTGCTGATCCACCAGCTGCCACTCATCAATTTCAAGGGCTGGCTGAATGCGTTGTGCTGTTACTGCCGGAGAAGTCACTGTATTACCTGCATCTGGGATAAATTGCTCGTTATTTTTAATAATACAAGCATTGCAATCGATTGCAATAGCTGTATGATGATTTTCAGACAGGGTAAAAAA
>CAMLSF010000103.1 GCA_946482615.1 uncultured Chromatiaceae bacterium
CCCCTCTGTGGTGGTCTTTTTATCTTTTAATTGATGCAGTGCTTGCAGGTCATTGAAGCTGCTGGCCAGTAAAACTATCTGCTCTGCGGTGATGTCATTATTTGGAATAGCATCCACCCGAACTTTAATGGCACTCAAATCCACCTTAGCTTCGGTATAAAACGCAGAGTTATTACTGTAACTGCATTCAGGCAGACCATCTTTTGTTTCCAGCTCAGTTAAAAATGTCTCCATTTTACGCTGCAACGCCGTTACATTTTGATCCGTGGTTTCATCATAAGAGGCGATAAGCTTTACCGTACAGCCTGACATAGCCAGCAGAAGCAAGGCCACCAGTATCAGCCTTAGTGGGTTGTATCCTTTGTTTATATTCATCAAAATCTCCTTTGTAGTAAAAGATAAAACACTCAGACTGGACTGATGCCCTTCATTGTCTTTGGTCATCTGCTCAATTTTGTAAGCAAGCCTAGAACAACGTTCCTTCCTTTACAACAAAACAGTGCACAGTGCTCTGACAGGAAAAAATGCTGCCACTGTCCTGATGATTTCGCAGGCAAGCTGTAGCTCTGGCATATATAGTTGAATGAGCTTTCTCTGACTCCGGACCTATCCTATGAAGCTTGTGTTAACTGCCCTTTTTGCTTTATTACTGAGTTTCCGCGCCGAAAGCTGCACCTTGCGTATGGGGATTGAAACCAGTTTTGCACCTTATATTATTCAGCAGGATAACAGCTGGACTGGCCTGAATGTGGAGTTACTGACCCGACTGGCAAAGGAAGTAGGTTGTACTCTGGAGTTTATCCATAGCCCCTGGCTGAGGTCGTTAAAGCTGATCGAACAGGGCGAGCTGGATGTACTGAGCCACTTAAGTTACAACGCCGAGCGCAGTCAACAATTTGCTTTTGTTGGCCCCCACCAGCAGGAAGTGATTTATCTGGTGGGTAAAACAAAAGCTTTTCCGGGTTTAACCAACCTGACCCAACTCAAACGCAGTGGCACCCCGGGCATTATTGCTCTGCTCAATGGCGCTTATTATGGCGATGAGCTGGACAGTATTTTAAACGACGCCAAAAACCGCACCCGTTTTGTGTTTATTCGTGGCAATGAGGATAAACAGGCGCTGCTGCTCAATGGCCGGGTGCATGGCGTGCTGGAAGATATAGTGGCTTATCACTACTGGAAAAAACAGGCTGGCTTGTCCACTGCAGGTTTAGAACCTTTGTTTGAGGTTTATCAAAGCCCTGTCTATTTTGGCTTTAACCGCCACACACTAAGCCAGGAGCGTTTAGAACAACTGGCCAAAGCCTGGCAGCATTTATATAACAATGGCGGGCTCAGCGGCATAGTTCAGAAGTATCAAGTGGCTGAGTTTCAGTTTAGTTTGCCGCCCCCTGCATCACGCTTACCAGAACGCTAACTCAAAATATAAAACCCGGGATAAAAAATCCCCGCACACAGCACAGGTCGGGGATTTTTTTAGTCTCTTTCCACCAGCTATGGCAACACCTTTTTAAATGGTTTCACCACTGAATGGGCGTACACACCAGCCGCTATGTAGGGGTCGGCAGCTGCCCAGGCTTTGGCCTGTTCTAAAGACTCAAACTGTGCAACAACCAAAGAGCCGGTAAAACCAGCTTCGGCCGGGTCTTCCAGATCCACTGCCGGCAGAGGGCCTGCAATTAATAGACGATCCTGAGCTTTTAACTCCTGCAAACGGGCCAAATGCTGTTCACGCACTTGCTTACGCAGTGGCAGGCTGTTTGGCACATCTTCTGAACAAATCATGTAATACATCAGCGACCTCAACAAAAAATGGTGATTTGGCGGCACCTTAGCAGAAGCGCAGATGCAAACCAAGCCGGAGTTCAACTAAGTTATACAGCGTACTGAAACTGAGTTTTACGTTCGTTGTAAAAGTCGACCATTTGCTGCATCACAGTTTCTTCATAAGGCTGCAGGTTGCTTAAGATCATACGTTTTTCACCGCGGCCTATTACTTCACCATTTTCCACCAGCTCAAAACCCAAACGCGCCAGGCCTCGTTTACCTTCGACGGCCAAGTCATTGTGGGCCAAACGTAATTCCGGAGATGTAGCGGAAAAACGGTCAAATTCCAGCGTCATGCTCTCGTAAATTACCAGCGGACGCTGAGCGTTAATCATCACCTGATGCTGCTTCATCAGCGGCTGCAAAATATGCGGGAAGTTTTGACCAGAGAACCGTACATAGTCTTTGACTAAGGACTCGATATAAGCCAAATCGTGAAAGGTGTCACCTTGCTGGCGCAAAATCAGATAATTTTTGTTCTGCTGATCACACAAGCGCCATTCATCGCCTTGTTGCTCTGAGTGCAGCAACACGTCTGAACTGACCATACCGGCGAAGGTGCAATGTAACTTCTGCGCTAAACCGTGTTTGCTGACCATATGGGCAAACAACAAGTCACCCGGTACACAGAATCTTTTGCTGTCGGCGTCGTGGATAGGGTTAAAATCTGTGGCCACTTCTTTGGCGAAACGGCAGGCCTGTTGACGGCTAAAACTGACTTCGTGGTTATGCTCACTAATAAACTGCTGTAAAAACATGGATCCCCGTCCTGACGACTATCGAAGTGGTGCAGTGTACCTCAGCAGGCAGGTTGAATTGGTCTAGCCAGTCATCTCATTGATGATCTGGCTCTGACCTGGCCCACGCCGGCGTGAAATAAACAAAAAGTTGCCCTGCGGTTTTTTTGCCTGGGTTTTGGCATCACTGGCCAAAGCCGCTACATCATGATGGCAACTACATAACCTTGGGTCCGGTGACACTACCCCAACCGCCAGACTGAGTAAAGGATAAAACACCTGCTCGCCACTGCGGTTCTGACTGCGGATCCCCCCAGCCTTAACATGAGCACTTTCGTAATAAAACAGTACCCGCTCGGCAAACTCATTCAGTACCTGCTGGCATAACTGCTGCCAGTTTTCACTGGTAAAGATCACCACAAAATCATCACCGCCGACATGACCGACAAAATGGCCATCGGCTCCCGCTATGCTGGTCAGTAATTCAGCCACCAGTTGAATGACTAAATCGCCTTTGCTGTAGCCATAAGTGTCGTTGTAGGGTTTAAAGTCGTTTAAATCAAAATAGGCGATATGAAAGCTTTTCCGCCGCTGCAATAAGCCGTCTATTTCGCGGTAAATCGGTACGTTGCCGGGCAATAGGGTCAAAGGGTTGGCGTAGCGCGCATTTTGTAATTTGCTTTCGGTGATACGTTTCAGTAAGGCCCGGACAGAGCCTAAACCCAGATACTTTTGCTCACGGGTGACAATAAAATACCAGCTGCCCTCGTCGTCCTGATCCGTCACCTGCTGACTCAATTGATCCAGGCTGCAGTGTTCATCCACTATCACCACTTCTTTATCCATCAGGGCTTTGACCGTTTTCTTTTCGTACAAAGCCCGGCCATAGGGGCTGGAAAACAGCTCAAACAACACCGACTTCTGCACTATGCCGACAGGCTGGTCATCTTCCACTATGGCGAGGCTTGACCACTGCGGGTTTTTACTGAATACATCAAACAACTGAGCCACAGTGGTGACGCTGGCCACAGCTGGCACGGACAACAATAAAGCCCCAACCTGTTCGGTTGAGTTCGGTGGCGTACTGCCCTGATTAGGATTGAGTTGATAACTGCCTGTGACCACGGCACTCATTACTGCATTAGGCCGGCCTAATAAATAGCCCTGACCATAATCCGCGCCAAGTTCCTGACAAAGTAGCAGCTCTTCACGGGTTTCAATACCTTCTGCTACCACAGCAGAGCCAGTGCTTTTCGCCAGCGCAATAATGCTGCGGACAAATTCCTTTTTGGTCGGGTCAGCATGCACCTGACTGATAAAATAGCGGTCAATTTTAATCAGATCGGGTTTAAGTTCAGACCAGAGCTTTAAACCGGAAAAACCACTGCCTAAATCGTCTATCGCAATACGGAAACCCAGTTCACGGTAATGATGCACCGCATTAATCAGCACAGTGGAATCATCCACCTGATACTGTTCGGACAGCTCAATCACCACCCGGCTTGGGTTTAACTTGTATTTTTCCAATAAAGCCAGAGTTAAACCGGACGGGTGATCGTTCGACAATAACAGCAGTGGATTGACGTTAAGATACAAGTCCCCCTGCACTCCGGCTGCGGCAAAGGCGGCGATACTCAGTTCGCGGCATAACATTTCCAGTTCCGGCAATAGCTGACACTGATGCGCCACTTTAAATAACACCAACGGAGAGTGCAGCGGGCTGTCAGATGGCCCCCGGATCAGAGCTTCATACCCTTGAATATGGCCAGTGTTAAAATCCAGTACAGGCTGAAACAGCGGCTGCAACTTACGCTGCTGTAAAATACTGACCAGTTCTTGCCTGTAACTTTCATCTGTCCACATGGTACTGCGCTCACCCAACCCCTGTTTATAAGCGAAGTGTAAGAAGGCTGTGTGACATTCATATGACGATACCTACAGACAATAAGGCCAAAGGCACAACATGGCGCAGTTTTCGCAAGGTCAGCAAAGAATACGCGACCTGTTTGTGTTTATTGTCAGAAATCTGACGGATGGCAGCACAAAGCAGACTCATTCGCTTGACCCTGCTCTGTGGCTTGGGTCTAATAGCGCGCTTTTTCAGGATCGGATTTTGTATTTATGACGACATCACAACTAATACAGCCGGAGTTTACCGGTATGGATGACTTAACTTTGGCTGAAGTGGACGCCAAATTAAAAGAACATCAGCAGTTATTACAGGTTCTGTTGCAATCTCCGGGTAGCGTTTTGTCATATTTACCGCAGAATGATGCGGTAGTGATGCACAAGGAAGATCAGCCTCATTCTGACGCTGAACAGCTGTTTCAGCAGGCTTTGGTCTGTGCTGCGCAGCAGGATTTGTACCAGGGCGCGAAGCTGTTTTGTCGTGCAGCTTATCTTGGCCATTTGCCCTCTCAGGTTCAGTTGGGTCACTGCTACTTAAAAGGTGCTGGCGTACCTAAATCAGCTGTATTCGCCTACAGCTGGTTTATTCTGGCGGCTTTACAGCAGGACAAAACAGCTGAACAGGCTTGTACAGTACTGTGCAAACACTTGCCACTCGTAGATCAACAGCAAGCTCAACAATTAGCTGCTGAACGTTTTGAAAAAATAACTTTAAAAAACAATAAGTAACAGATCAGCATCAAAGAAAGAGTGAAAAACAGCCAAAAACTTTAAAAAAGAGCTTGCTTTTTAAACAACAGAAAACTACTGTATATCCATACACTGTACATGCAAACAGTATTGGAGCATCACCATGTTGAATTTAAATAAAGCAGTTCACACCTACCCTTCAGTTGGCCAGAATCAATTACAACATAAAACAGGTCAAACCGCGTTTTATCAAAAATTGCAGGTCACTGCGGGTCAGCTGGCTTTGCCTGAATTGTTGTTTATTATTCAGCAGCACCAACAAGAATCAGGCTGGGTGCTGTTACTGGCTCCTAACCAATTGCCTGATAAATCAACCTTCAGTGGTTTTGATTTAGACATGTCCAAAGTGCTGGTGATCCAACAAAAACAAATCAGTAATATTCATACGGTATTGTGTGATGCGTTAAGCAGCAGCACCTGCAGCGCTGTAGTGGTGTGGCAGGATCAGTTCAGCGACAGCTCGTTGCAGCATTATCAACAACTGGCTGAGCAGCATCAAACCTGTTTTTATCAGTTCAGCAGTGATGCAGCACAAGCTCAGACAACAACCCCACGTATTCGAGTCAGTCACTAAGCCAGACCAGAAGTCAGTTGCAAGCTGTTGTATCGACACAACTGACTTGGCCCTGAACGTCATTTTGCTTACACTGGAGCCCGATTCAGGTTTTGGTAGGTGGCTGTGTTGATACTTTTTACTGAAGTGGTCAGGACAGCATCTAAAGCAGAGTGAGTACAAAATTGGTGGTTGTATCGTCTTTTCCATGTTACTGCGGTTCAGGTCAAACTTTTATCAGCTGTTGTGAACCGCTGATCTGTGGTAAGGCTTATGCACAAACACCCGAACAGCTGATGCGTTCCAGATACAGTGCCTATTGTCATCATGATAAAAACCCGCAGTGTTACCTGTATATTGTGCAGACTTATCATTCCAAAGTGCGATCTGAGCACAGCGCTACAGATATAGCCAACTTTGCCAAAGCAGTGCGTTTTATCGGTTTAAAAATACTGGACTATGCGGGGTTAAAGTCTACTCAGGTGCACTTTATCGCTTCCTATCTGGTGGGCGATAAACTGGAACTTCTGGATGAAATCTCAGAGTTTGAGCTGGAGAACGGTCTTTGGATGTACAGCAGCGGCCTATTAACTGAACATCCGGCGGTTAAACTGTCCCGCAACGATCCCTGCCCTTGTGGCAGTGGCGTTAAATTTAAAAAATGTCAGCACCAAAGCTAACCGCCTGATCAGGCATGCAACTGATTTAAGATCTCATACAAAGCCGTAGGATCGGCTTGCATCATCTCAGGTTTTTGTTGGTTCAAGTGACGCCTTGCGTGCAAACTTAAACCAGATTTCACCTCATCCGGCAGTTTGTGCTTATTATCTTCCATCACCAAAGGTGCACCTTGCAGGCATTGCAGTAAATGCAAAGCTACAGCACCACCTTGCTGAAAAGCTGTAGCCTGCTGCTTTAAATGCACTTCATCTTCAGGTAAAAATGAAAAAGGCCTCGCTTGCTGTATACCTAGTTGCTGATACAAATCAGGCTGAAATCTGGCACTTTGAGTATCAGGAGTATAAAACTGCGCAAACTCTTGCACCGCAGGCGACAAAAAAGCCAGCCACAACGAAAAATCGCTGAACTCTTGTCGTTGTATCGCTTCATTTAACCGAACACCGGTTTGCCACTCATTAATCAGCATAAAATCTGCACAAAAACATCCTATTGTTTGCTTTATCGGCAGTCAGACAAAAAAGTTAAGTAATTTCCTTTACATCAAAATGTTTTTTGATAAGATGCGCACCACACTTGTGGAGGGGTTCCCGAGTGGCCAAAGGGATCAGACTGTAAATCTGCCGGCACTGCCTTCGAAGGTTCGAATCCTTCCCCCTCCACCATTCTCTTCCTGCGTTAAAGTTCCAGAATTAAGTCGCTAAATTTTCCTTGCTAAAATCCAACATATTATCAACACTTGCGATAATTGAATCGATAGGTTTGCTGAATGTCGTACAAAACTCTCGAAAATCTTCGAGTCCTTATTGTTGATGACCAACGTCCCTTCCAGTTATTGCTCAAAGGCATACTGTATTCGATGGGCGCGACCAATATCGCCTTTGTGATGACCGGTGAACAGGCTTTATGGAAATGTATGCATGGTTCCTACGATGTGTTGTTTGTCGATTACAATCTGGGTTCAGGTAAAAACGGCCGCCAATTATTAGAAGATTTACGAGAGAAAAAACTGCTGCACCCTGGTGCTGTTTATATGATAGTGACAGGTGAAAACCAGGTGCCTATGGTGGTAGGTGCAATAGAAGCAGAACCGGACGATTACATCATCAAACCTTTTTCGCAAAGTGTGTTACGCACCCGTCTGGTTAAAATTCAAAACCGAAAAAAACAACTGGCGCCTGTGTATCAGGCCATGTTTGACGATCAGCCTGAACTGGTGATCGAAGCCTGTAAACAAGAACGGGAACAAGGCAGTCGTTATCATTCGTTGTGTGGCCGTATCCAGGCAGAAACCCATTTAAAACTCAAACAATACGATGAAGCTGAGGCTTTGCTGTCAGAAACTTTGTCATTCAGCCGCACCAACTGGGCCTTGTTACTTCAGGCCCGTCTTTGCTTTGAGCAAGAGCGTTTTGATGAAAGTCTTGAGCTATGTAACGAGGCCATAGATACCAACAGGTACTTTGCCGAAGCTTATGATCTCAAAGCCCGTAATTTAATAGCCCAGGGCCTGATGGAAGAAGCAATGGACGTCATTTCCCAGGCTATTGTGATTTCCCCGTTTTCTGTAAGCCGGCAGAACCTGCTGATGGATATAGCCAGGGATATGGATGATTTGGCAAGTCTGGTGCAAGCCAGCAAACAAATCTACGAAATCACCCGTCGTGCTGCACGTCAGGAAGTAGTGCATCTGCTGAACTATATCCGCACCGTAATAGACGCAGTATCACGTTCTGAAGAGCTGAGTCAGCGTAACAAGTACCAGCAGGAAGCCTTAATGGCTATTCACAGAGCCAAACGTGAAGATACCGTTATTCGGGATTTTGACTTCGATTTGTTTGAAACTTTGTGTCAGGCGCGCCTGGAGTCGTTAAGTGGCCAGCAGTATCTGGCGAAAAAAACCTTCGCGACAGTATCGGATCGGGTAACGGCCCAAGTGAACCCGGAAATTGATCCGGAGAACCCTGACGACATTCCGCCTATTCCTCATTGTGCGGCAGACGCAGTGTTACTGCTGAACCAAATAGGTGAATTTGAACAAGCCGCAACACTGACTGAAAAGCTGCAACAGCTCTCGGGTGCCATAGATCCGATACTGGAAAAACTCTTCAGTGAGCAACAACACCGTTCTTTAAGCCGTCAGGCCAGCTTTAATGAATTGAACAAACAAGGTATTCAGTTCTATAAAGAGGGAAATTACGAACAGGCACTGATCCGTTTTGAACAGGCTCTGGAAGTAGCGCCTATGAATACGGGCAGTGCCCTGAACTATATCCAGACAGCCATACAAATGATGGCCGATCCCAAACGGAAAAAACCGTTAGAGCTGGTGGAAAAATGCCGCAAAACCTTCCGGATTGTCGACAATATGCCGCTGCCAGAGCACCACAAAGTGCGGCATCAGGAATTATTGCAGCAGTTTAATAAACTCAAAGAAGAAAAACGCTACAGCCGCTAAGCTCCGTTTTACCGGCTGCAGATCGAATTTAGTAATCCAGTTGCTGACTTAAATCATGCAACAAAGCACTGGCACCTAACCTCATAAGCTGGGCAGTCGCCACCTCACCTGTCAGTTCTTCAAACAGACTAACCAGCTTTAAAGCAAACTCCACTGAACGTACACCACCTGAAGCTTTAAATCCCACAGGTCGCTCAGAGGCCGCTATCACAGCCAACATAATGCGGGCGGCCTCTTCAGTTACACCCACTTTGACTTTACCTGTGGATGACTTCACAAAATCAGCACCTGACTCTACCACCAACTCAGTGGCTTTGCTGATTTGCTGACAAGTCACCAGTTCACCTGATTCAATAATAATTTTCAGACACACACCTGCAGCCGCCTGACGTACTGCAGTTAAAAATTCCCGGACCTGCTGCGTGTGTCCGGACAATAACGTCTGATAAGGCAATACACAGTCAATTTCATCAGCACCAGCTGCCAATGCAACTTTAATTTGTTCCAGAACCTGTGCCAGAGGCAAAGTTCCGCCCGGGAAATTTACGACTGTTGCCAGTTTTATCGCGAACTTCTTTGTTTGCAGAAAATCTTTTACCTGCATCAAATATTGTGGATATACACACACGGCAGCAGGCAAAACGGCAGCACCGGCCAAATCCTGTTCCAGCCAGTGTTGCATAGCCGCAGTATCATCCTGATCCTGTAAACGGGTTAAATCCACCAGCTTCATCAGCTGTTGTATACGCAGAGGGTTCGTCATGCTGTTGTCCTGAAAAGAGAATATTGGCTCTGACTGGCCAATTTACTGTTGATCCGGCTCACAGAAAAAGTGAGTTGCAGCGAATTAAAACAGAAAACACTCTGTGCTGGGAAGAGCACAGAAGAGTTTGAGCAGGACAAAATGCAAAGCAAAGTGCACAGTTAAAAAAACAGCAA
Source organism: uncultured Chromatiaceae bacterium (assembly GCA_946482615.1). Next base: position 9,851 of record CAMLSF010000103.1, read on the forward strand.
TAAAATGGAATTTTTTCAACAGCAGGCAGTCTGACCTCGTGAATCATGTTTCCATTCTCCCAAGATGTAAACTTTGCCGGTCCTGTGACCGGCTTTCTTTTTCCCTGAACTCTATAGTTTCATCCAGTGCTGGTTTTGTTTTAACCAAAGTCTGGCTTTAGCCGCATCGCTGTTAAATCTGGCGACTAAAGTCCAGAAATTTTTACTGTGGTTCATATGAACCAGATGTGCCAGTTCGTGCACTACGACATAGCGGGCCACCCACTCTGGTGCCATCAGCAAACGCCAGTTAAAACTCAGCCCCCCGGATGAGTCACAACTGCCCCACTTGGCTTTAAAATTACAGACCCGCACAGCACGGCTTTGAAGTCCCATCCGCTGTTGCTCGTGCCGCACTTGCTGGTCAAACCAGAGCTGGGCTTGTTGCAAATAAAACTCCGTCACCAGTTTTTCTATCCATTTTTGCTGACTCTGGGCTTTATTGCGGCTTGAAAGCTGCAGCCATAACAGATCCCCGTCCAGGCTAAACTGATTCACCGAGTCCTGTACTATTTTCAGCTGTAATCTTTCGTCAAACCATGGGATTTGCCCTTGTTCCAACCAGCCGGCTTTTGGCTGCTGTTGCTGATCCAGATGCCTATTGATCCAGTCTTTTTTCTGCAGTATCAATTGTTGAATAAATTGTACATCACAGCCTGTGGGCGCACTGACCCAAAGCTGCCCAGCATGAATTTTCAGCTGAATGCTGCGCCTTTTGGCGGAAAACTTTAACTGATAGGCGGGTAACTCAGAACTCACAACATCAGACTCATCAATACAAAGTCATAGCTTAAAGTTTGTCAGCGGACTGAGCAAGCAGCTGTTCACGCCAGGGCCGACAAAATGCTAGTATGCAGCCCAGACACTTTTCCTCTCATCCGGACAGAGAACCACCATGAAAATTATCTCCTTTAATATAAATGGCTTACGCGCCAGACCTCATCAAATCGAAGCCTTACTGGCGAAACATTCTCCTGATTTTGTCGGTCTGCAGGAAATTAAAGTACATGATGATGAATTCCCACTCGAAGAGATGCAGAAATTTGGTTACCACTTGTACTACTTTGGTCAAAAAGGCCATTACGGTGTCGCCATACTGAGTAAAAAGCCTGCGCTGTCTATGTTATACGGTTTCCCAACAGACGCACCTGATGCCCAGCGCCGCATGCTGATTGGTACTTTTGCTCTGGATAACGGTAAAACCCTGACCTTGTTAAATGGCTATTTCCCGCAAGGCGAAAATCGCAGCCACGAAACCAAATTTCCGGCCAAACAAAAATTTTATGCCGACTTGCAGCAGTATTTAATCAATCACCATAAGCCGGATGACTACGTCGCTGTGATAGGCGATATCAACATATCTCCCGAAGATCTGGATATAGGCATAGGTGAAGCCAACGCCAAACGCTGGTTAAAAGAAGGCAAATGTTCATTTTTGCCGGAAGAACGTGAGATGTTAGCCACCTTAAAAGGCTGGGGTTTAATAGACACCTTCCGCGCCCTGCACCCAAACGCCACTGAAAAATACAGCTGGTTTGATTACCGCTCTAAAGGTTTTGAAGACAACAGAGGCCTGCGCATTGACGTCGTCATGGCAACAGCACCACTGGCTGCTTTGTGCACTGAAAGTGACGTGGACTATGAACTGCGCGCTCTGGAGCGTCCTTCTGACCATGCTCCTGTCTGGTCGAGCTTTAACCTGAGTTAACAGATGCTGGCTGCATTTTGTCTGCTGCTGATCGCGGTTTTAGTGATAAACCGCAATTTCTGGCATGAACTGCAGCAAAAAGCTGTACCCTGGCCAGTAGCCGGAGCCAGTATCTGTGTACTGGCCTTACTCTGGCAAACTGATGCAAGGGTGCTGGACGCTCTATCCATCCATTTTCTGGCATTGACCAGCTTAGTGCTGCTGTTTGGGTTAAGACTGAGTTGCCTGCTTTTTGTGCTGGTGATGGCATTGCAGTGGCTGATGACCACCCAGCCTCTTGATCAACTGTTATGGACTTTAGTCTGTGGCTGGCTGGTGCTTGTTCTGAATTACACTCTTTATCTGTTGTGTTTTCATTACCTGCCGCGACAATTATTCGTTTATCTCTTTGTCGGAACCTTTTTAAACAGCGCTCTGGGTCTGGTCGTCTTTATGCTGTTGCAAGCCTGGTTTCAGGCTGATCACTACAGCTCACATCAGTTATACGAGGGCTACCTGATTTTTATTCCGCTGGCGGCTTTACCTGAAGCCTTACTCAATGGTATGGCCATGACGTTGCTGGTGATTTACAAACCTGAATGGGTGTACACCTTCTATCAGCGGATTTATTTGTCCGGGAAATAATGTACCTTTCATATTTAAAGCAGACGACTGGCTTACAGCCAGTCGCGAAGGAAGGTCTTGTCCAACTGTCCAAAAGCTTGTTTTAGCAGCAAAGCTAAATCTGCATAACGCAACTTGTGTTGCGGATTTTGGGTTTGCAGCCCCTGCGCCTGCATTTTTTGTTTAATTTCGCCATACCAGCTACTCAGGCCGGGCGGTAATTCAGTCTGAGCCCGTTTTCCCAGCCAATACCAGCCCTGAAACGGCATAGATAAAATAAACAACATCATGGTCAAAATAAGTGGTAATTGGTCTGAGCCCAGTTGATTAAACTGCACCAAAGCACCGACCACAGCCACTACAGGTAAGGTCTTTTGCGCAAAGACGGTCATGCGGATCACTTTATTTTCTGGAAAAACTGCATTTAATTGAGGTACCACAGGCCAGTCACGGCTGTACTGCAGCCCAGCTTTGAGTGTCGAAAACATAGCTGACATCGCAGGCACTCCTCTTAATCATCGGTGTATTTACGACAAGGTCGTTGCTTCGGAGTCTACCCCCTGCATCAACTATCGTCCAGCTTTGGCAGAAACTAAAGTAAAAATCAGCCTGTACAGAAAATATTCTTTCCTCCGTTACAACCGGCAAAAGCTCTAACATTTTTAAAACAAAGCCGACTCAATTGTTTTACGGCGAAAGCTTCGGATTGAGCACGAAAACTATCAATTTCCTGCCTTTGCACAACTAATTACGAAGTGGCCAACTAAACAAATTTTGTGCCATTAGTATTTATTTATATAATTCAATAAGTTAAAACAGTTAAACATAACAACACACAAAGTTATCCACAGAATCTGTGGACAACCAAGATAAAGAATGCACAAGGCTTACATCGTTTTGCCACTAAAATTGACTGCTCTTTATCAGCTTTTCATGACATTTTTATGTTCAAACCAGAAAAAATCTGGTTTTAGTTTTATCGTCCTGGCCGTAATGCCTGCTGTAACCAGAGCAAAGCACTACAAAAACACTCTGACAACGGATGACAGGAAACCTTCGCCAAAGCCGGTTTTTTTCGTTACTATCCCCCTATGCCCTTTTAAAATGTTTTTGCTCATGTTCAGCCCTTTTAGTCTGTTGCACTGGCACACCAGTCTGGATCCACAGCTGAAGTTAAGGATCCGAAGTCCGGTTGACGCCTTTAGCCATAACCGCATAGTCAGCAGTGATGCGCTGATGGCGTCTGGTCTGCAAGGCGACGGCTTTTGGCTGGAGCTCAGAGGCACAACCTTATACAGCCCCTTTAGTGGTTTATTTAGCCGGAAAAATCAGACAGGTCAGCATCTGCTGTTTACCCATCCAAGTGGGCTTAAACTGGCGCTGGATTTTCCGCTTTATTGTCAGGATAAACATGGGCTGGGCTTTCAGTGGCTGGTCAGTGAACAAGCCAATGTGCAGGCCGGACAAGCCCTGCTGCATTACGACAAAGCCCTGTTGAGCCAACCAGGCCAGAGTTTTGGCTTATTTATCCGGGTTATGCCTCACCCTAAAATTCAGAGTATTCATTGCCGTACAGGTTATCATCAGGCACTGCAGGATGACTTGTTGGCTATTCAATTGGTAAGCGCTTAGGATTGATAGTTTTATGACCCGTATTTATGGCATCAAAAATTGTGACACAATTAAAAAAGCCCGCAAATGGCTTGAACAGCAGCAACTGCCTC
>CAMLSF010000104.1 GCA_946482615.1 uncultured Chromatiaceae bacterium
GTGATCAGTAGTTTTTCCTGCATGCTGGCCACTATTGGTGTCGTCGGTGAATACCTGATGGTGCCTGATTTAATTATGTTAATTTTGTTCCTGATAGTGTTCAGTGTTTATTCATACACTTTGCAGCATATTTGGCGTATTACCCGTGCTATAAAACGTTACAAAGCGAAACGACGTGGTTAAGTTTTTAGTCAAAGTCGCCAAAGCCAAAGCAGTTGCTTTATTAGGTGAGCGTTTAGTCAAACTGGCAGCTGGTGCGTTAATCACTATCATAGTGGCACGAATGCTGGGCCCTGAGGCCACAGGTTATTACTCTATTGTCATGACCTGGAGTGCATTTTTAGCGCCCTTAGCCAATTTAGGTTTAAACAATCTGGTGCAAAAATCGGTGCAATCTGCACCTGACCTGCGTACAGGCCAACAGATCTTATATACCGCCACCTGGCTTCGACTGATCGCAGGCTTTGTGTTTGCGGCTCTGATGTTTATTGGTTTTAGTTGGTATTTGCCCGCCGAGTTTGAACCTTATCAACTGGGCGCTGCTGTACTTTTTGTCGGCCAGCTGTTTAACGCTTTTATTTTGTTTGAATACCACCAGAATTATTTAGGCCATTTCCGCACCCTCGCCTACAGCAAATTGGGGTTAGGCATTTTAGGCCTTATCGCCAAACTCGCTGTACTTTGGTACGGCATGGGCATTGGTGCTTTGTTCTGGATTGTAGGTCTGGAGTTTGCGGCCGTAGGTGTGTTGCAGTATCAGATTTATAAAGGTCACAGCAGCAGTATCAAGGCGGAGTCTGGTCGTCTGACTCCTGCCTGGTTTAACTGGCAACAGGGTAAAGAGCTGCTGCGCCGCTCCAGCTGGTTATGGGTCTCAGGTATTTTATCTGTGGTCTATCTGCGTATTGATCTGATCATGATCGAACGTTTGATTGATATTGAAGCTGCGGGTGTGTATGCCGCTGTCAGCCGTATTTCGGAACTCTGGTATGTCATCCCAGCGACTTTAGCTGTGCGGTATTATCCTGAATTACTGAAAAGCCATCAGAGCAGTTGGTCAGGTTATCTGTTGTTGCTGCGAAAATATTGTAGTTACTTTTTTGCGATGGCCTTAAGCATAGCCGTCCTTATATTTATTGTCGCGCCTCCTTTGGTACCACTGATATTTGGTGACAAGTTTCAGGCAGGTATTTCAGTACTGCAAATCCATATCTGGGCTGGCGTGTTTATTTTTATCCGGTATTTGATAGGGCAGCATTTAATTATTACCGGTCAGGAGCCGTTATCTTTAGCCAGTCATGGTATAGGCGCGGTGTTAAATGTACTACTGAACTGGTGGCTGATCCCCATTATGGGCATTGATGGTGCAGCATGGGCAACGCTGATTTCATATGCCTACGCTTCATTTTTCTTTTTATTTTTTTCCGGAAGAACCCGTCGTCAATTATGGCAACTGATGAAGGTCAAAGCCTCCGGTGTAGTGGTAGAGAAAGAGACGGTATGAAAAAACAACTCCAACAAATCAGGCAAAAGCTGGATAAGGTCCTGCTCCCTTATGCTGCGAAAAGCCGTCTGGCGGCAACGCTGTATTACGCTTTTTTTAACCCGCATTTTCGCCGTGAGCAACATGCCACAGCAGCGGGACGGCATCATTATCACCTGCACGAAGAAAGCAGCAGTATTGCGACTGTTATTTTACGCCGCAACATTCACCGCCTGGAAAAAGGCTTGAGTATGGTGCCGCGCAAGTCTTTGTTTGCGCTGGATTATATTGACGAAACTTTAACCGCCTTACAGAATCTGCTGGCCGATCATCAGGCACTGGATTTAGTGCTGCTGAAATATTGTCACGACGTGCTGGACAGCTATTTCTCTGTGACCCAGTGGCCTGCCGGAGCCAGTCAACCTGTGACTTTTGCCGCATTAAAAGCACAAATTACCCCACGTTTAGCACAAAGCCGCCCTTCAGCACCAGCCCCATACGCAGAAAGACCCCGCGCTGACATCAGTTATGAGCAGTTTTTACTCTTGTGTCAGCAGCGTTGCTCTGTCCGTACTTTTTTACCACAAAGTGTGCCGAAAGCCATTCTGGAACAAGCAGTGGCTGCTGCAGCTCAGGCGCCCAGTGCCTGTAACCGTCAGCCGTTTCGTTATATCGCAGCCACAGAAGGTGAAATGCTGAACAAGTTAGCCAACTTGCCTATGGGTACAGTGGGTTATGCCAATGGTATTCCTGCCCTGCTTGCTGTGGTTGGTGATTTAAGTGCTTATCCTTTTGAGCGTGACCGTCACGTGATTTATATCGATGCCAGTTTATCCAATATGCAATTGATGCTGGCATTGGAAACCATGGGCCTGGCCTCTTGCTCTATCAACTGGCCTGATATCGAAAACTACGAAGCCAAAATTGGCCGATTACTGAAATTACAACCTTTCGAACGAGTCGTGATGCTGATTGCTGTGGGTTACCCAGATCCGCAGGCGTTGATCCCTCACTCCGAGAAGAAAACCGCTACGGAGTTATTAACTTATGTCTGAATCAAAAGCCTTATTAGTCGAAATCAAAGGGGTGCAGTTCCGCAACAAAGGCGCCTACCTGATGTTGCTGGCCTGTTTACAGGGCTTAAAAACCTTAAATAACACGGAGCTGGTGTTATCGCCAGGCCCTAACCTGCCCTACCGTGAGCGTGCTTTATTAGGCGCATGGCAAAAAGTATCGTTCCGCCGTAAAGCCCTGGATTTAACACCATGGTTTGGCAAATTGCCTGGCTCAATACGCAACCTGATGAAGCGTTACGGCATGGTGACAGAACGGGACGTTGACGTCATTTTAGAAGCCAGTGGTTTTGCGTACGGTGATCAGTGGCCCTTAAAGTTTCTGCAAAATACTGCCCGTGAAGTGAAACGCTTCAAAGAAGCCGGTAAACCTTTTGTCTTTATGCCTCAGGCTTTTGGTCCTTTTAGCAGCGACGAAAGCAAAGCAGCGATGCGCGATATTATTCACAGCGCTGCACTGATTTACGTGCGCGATCCGGTGTCCTTCAGCCATTTGCAAAGCTGTGAAGCCAATCTGCCGGATACTGTGAAGTTAACGCCTGATTTTACCGTCGGCTTAAAGGGCCACAGCACAACAGCTTTGCCTGACATTGAAGGCAAATTTGCTGCTCTTATTCCAAACAGCAAAGTGGTGTCCAAGTTTAACCACGCCAATGCCGAAGCCGAACGCACTAACTATGTTGAAGCTTTTGCAGCTGCGGCCAACCAATTGGTGGAACTAGGTTACGCTGTGGTACTGGTCAATCATGAAGGCAAAGAAGATCAGCTGTTGTGTCAGGAAATTGCCCGTCTGGCGCCTTGTGAAATCATTCAGATTGAAGATCCGCTGGCCGTAAAAGCTTTTATTGGTCAAAGCGCTGTTGCTATCAGCTCACGTTTCCACGGTGCTATTAATGCGCTGAGTCAGGGCGTGCCTTGTATCGCCACCAGCTGGAGCCACAAATACCATGCGATGATGTCAGATTTTGGTATGGCGGATTATTGCCTGGAAAAACTCTCTGCGGTCAGCCTGACACAAAAAGTCAGTCAATTGCTGGCAGAACAGGAAGAAATAGCACCTCGTCTGGCTGAAAACGCCGCCAAACTGAAGCAGAAAAACCAAACCATGTGGCAAGGTTTATATAAGACGCTGGATAAATATTTAGGCCGCTAAACTGGAATTGACAGGTCAGATCACAGTGTGAGGGTTGAACACTCTGATCTGATCTCATTTTTACACAGACTTCACAAGATTTCATTTTTACCAAATACAGTTATTTCTGAATACAATTTTATCATTATTTTCATTTTTAACTTTTTAGTCTAGACTTTTAAAAAGTCAGGCTAAGGAGTTGTATATGCCTATTCCTATCACCATAGCGGACGATTCAGCGCTGTCCCGTAAAACCATTCGAAGGGCATTGCCTCCGCAATGGGATGTCAGCATTTGCGAAGCCACAAACGGTAAAGAAGCGATCACTGCTGTTGAAAATGGTCTGGCTGAAGTATTGTTTTTGGATTTGCAAATGCCAGAAATGGATGGTTATCAGGTTCTGACGTACTTAAAGCAGCATCATGAAAAAGCGGTGGTGATAGTCATTAGTGCAGACATTCAAACACAAGCACAAGCCATAGTCAGTGCATTAGGCGCCTTTCGTTTTCTGAAGAAACCCTTAGACCCGCTACTGCTCGCACAAAGTCTGAAAGAGCTTGGACTGCTATGAGCGAGTTGCTTTTGTCCGAGGATCAGCGGGATGCCTTGCAGGAAGTACTCAACATCTCCATGGGACAAGCTGCCGATGCATTGGCGAGACTGATCCAAACCCATGTGCATTTATCTATTCCTTCAGTAATACAAAGCAGCAGTCAGGACTTTGTAGGACGCTTAAAAGAGCCTGTGCAACAGCATTTGGCACAACAATCTTTTTTGGGTGAGTTATCCGGAGAGATAATTTCGCTGATAACAGACAATGGCAACGAAGCCATGGCCAGGTTGATGCACTACGACACACCGCTGCCAGAGCACGATCGGCAAGAACTGTTGCTTGAACTGACCAATATACTGGCAGGAGCTTGTCTTCATGGCCTTACATCCCAGCTAAATTTCAAAATCCAGTTGGCTCCACCTGTACTTTTAAACCCAGACTCTTTGTGTAGCGAGCAATTAAACTGGCAACAGGCTTTACTGATGGAAGTGCAGTTTCAAATCCCGGAAACCAGCTTTCACGCCAGGATCCTCATTTGCCTAAAAAAGGATTCCATGTACCCATTAATGTATCACTTAGATATGCTGCTACAATGATCATCGACAGGTCGTGCAGATGAAAGATGAACAACTGGCTTTACAACTGTTCAGGCAGCTTCCGATAGGTGCCTGCCTGCTGACTCCTGACTACAATATAGTGTTATGGAACGATTTTTTCGCCGACCGTTTGCAATTGCCTGCGGATCAGGCACTAGGCCATAACCTATTGGAGCTTTTCCCTGATCAGGCGAGATTTCTCAAACGCAAATTAGATTCGGCATTCATACTGAAAAACACCAGCTTTAGTTACTGGGAGCAACGCCCACATATCTTTCAATTTAAAAGTTCAAGGCCTGTCACAGGGCAAGAAGAACTGATGTACCAAAATATGGAAATAGTGCCTATTTTCAACCATGACGCTCAGATCAGTCACCTCTTTCTTGCCATTACAGATGCAACCACCACAGCCTCCTATTCACTGGCTCTAAAGCAAGCACACAGTCAACTGGAAGAAGAACATAAGGCGCAGGCTGAATTAATTCGTAAGCTGGAAGAAGCGCAGAATCAATTACTGCAGTCGGAAAAAATGGCATCTATAGGACAACTGGCTGCCGGGGTGGCACATGAAATTAACAACCCCATTGGCTTCGTCTCTTCAAATCTGGAAACTTTGCAGCATTATTGCCAGAGCTTAGTTCAGGCGCTGGACTTCGCCGGACAATTGTTGGCAAAACATCCGTCTGCCGAATTAGCGTCCAACTATCAGCAGTACAAAACTCAGCATAATCTCGACTTTTTACTGCAGGATATGCCAGAACTTATCACTGAATCTCTGGAAGGCACAGGCAGAGTTATGTCTATTGTCAAAAGTCTGAGGGAGTTTTCTCATGTAGACAGTACGGAGTGGAAAGAAACCAGCCTGATTGATGGCATGGAAAGCACACTGCGTATTATCAATAACGAATTGAAATACAAGGCCACTATTCATAAAGACTACCAAGAGCAAATGCCATTGGTGTATTGTCAGTCGATGCAAATCAATCAGGTTTTTATGAACTTACTGCTCAATGCTGCTCAGGCGATGGAGCAACCAGGAGATATTTATATTCGGATAAGCACAGAGGGAGAATTCGCCAGAGTCAGCGTCCGTGATACAGGATCAGGTATAGCACCACAGCATCTGACTAAGGTATTTGAGCCATTCTTCACCACAAAACCGGTAGGGGCAGGCACTGGATTGGGCCTGTCATTGTCCTACAGCATTATCCAAAAGCATCAGGGGAAATTGAGTGTCAACAGCCAACCGGGACAAGGAGCGGAGTTTGTGATTGCTTTGCCGCTACTACCAGTTCCAACAGAGTAACGCCTAAGCGCCACTTACTCTGCCAACGGAAAAAACAAAGTAAAGCGGCTGTATAGTCCGGGCTCGCTCTGCACTTCAATATGACCACTGTGCTGCAACATAATACTGTGACAAAGTGATAAACCAAGCCCGGTGCCTTTGCCGACATCCTTGGTGGTAAAAAAGGGTTCAAATAGCCTATTAATATGCTGCGGTTCTATGCCAATACCATTGTCCTCAATAGCGACCCAGGCTTCATGATCCTGTACACCAGAGCTTAGCTTCAGCTCGCCGTGATCATGAGTAATAGCTTGCCTGGCGTTCATCATGATATTTAGAAACACCTGGCCAATTTGATTGGACTTTCCCATCACATACAAAGAATGAGGATGCAGCTGCTTTTTCAGACGCAACGCATGTTTGAGCTCACCCCCAATGATTTTAATGGTCGATTCGATGCTTTCATTCAGATCAACCAACTCAATTTGATCTGTATCCGGATGTGAAAAACGACGTAAGCTCTGCACTATATCCCGAACCCTGATCGCTCCTTCCAGTGAGTCTGCAATCAGCATATCGCTGTCCTCAAGCAAAAAAGCCACGTTTTCTTTTTGATAGAGTAACGCCAGATCGCTTTTAGCCTGTTGTTTCACAGCTTCGCTCTGCGTGGCGTCTTCAAGCAACTGGTAGTTTTTTAATAAGGCTTTAAAAATAGACAAATAGGTTTGAAACATATGAATATTGCTGAGTAAAAAACCTATTGGATTGTTCAGCTCGTGCGCCACACCTGCAGCCAACTGGCCCAATGAGGCCATTTTTTCCGACTGAAGCAAGCTTTGTTCTATACGTTGCTGCCGCTCCTTCAACGACTGTGACGCCATATAGAGTTTTTTATTCTCTACACTGGCAATAGTACTGGCGACAAAACTGATGAATTGTCCCATGATTTTTTCTTCAGAGGGCCCAAAAGCAGCCACAGAGCCTGAGCCCAGTATTAATAAAAACTGCTGATCACGGGTTTGAATACGCTGAAATAAGGCTGAATGGATCTGCGGCCACCACTGGCTGACGGGCTCACCCCATTCAGGTAACAACAGCAGATTAAACACAGCCACAGAATGACGACCAGATAAGGCCTGAAGTAAAGCCGTACTCCCTAACTCCGCATGCTCCGGCCATTGTGGCGCATTTTGTTTTGCCAACAGGGTAAAGTGTGTATCTTCCAGCCGCAATAACACAGCGCAATCAAATTGCACACCTTCGGCCATCACTCCAAAAAATTTGCTAAAAGTATCCTCCAGCGTATCTGAGCTTAAAATGGCATCCAGTCCTTTTTGCAGCAGTTGATTTAATCTGACATGCAATAAGGCATTGTCCCGTTCGAAGGTAAGCTCCAGCACTTTTTCCCTGAGTTTTTCAATACTTGGCATCCGCCTCTCCAAATAAAACTGTGGCATACATCAGGTTGCCATGCCTGTTGGTCTGATCCACTGCATAGCCCTGCTCACCAAAAGTGAATGCCAACAAAAATGGAGCGCCATCTAAAGCCGTCTTTACATTGTCATGCACCAAAGCCATTTGATCTTTGATACTGAGCAAACAGGCGCCACAAAAAATGATAATACCGCCGCTGACCCGCTGCCGTGGCAAAACAGAGCGGGCACAATCACACATAGTGCCTGTTCTGCTGAGTAAACGTGGTACTTCACTGGTCATTAAACAAAGCTGCTTCCCCTGCTCTACCTCAGCAAAAAGCTCGATAGAACCATCCGGATGAAAGTTGGTCGGTAAGCTCAACATATACAAAGGTAAATCCAACTGACTCTGTTCTATCACAGACCCCAGCGGATGTAAGGTGGTCTGCTGCATATAGTTACCACTGATTTTTCTATTCAGCCAGCGGCTATAAACATCCACCGCGGGTTGATGATCAATTTCCTGCAGCAGACGGCCTGTCACTTTGGTGGCAGTGCCTCTGTGTTCTGTCGGAATATAACCGGAATGAAAAAAGTGGCTGATAGCCACTGAAGGATAAAACACAGCAATCACCACAGCATTCTGGTGAATAGTTACACCGTCGTACTGCAGCCATTGGCCCGATACATCATCATCGGCACTACTGCCACCATACACCGGCACTTTTTTCCCCAATACCAGCTCAATCTGTTTTAACACCGCTTCTTCAGTACCAGGTGGCTGCATGCACCAGACCAATTCAGGAACCTGGAAAGGTCGTCCCGCTTTCTGCAAAGCAAGAGTTAAGGCCTCACGGGTCGCTTTGGCTGTATCAAAGTCTTCAATCACAGCGCAACCAGAACCATAATGTCCGTCATCATCACGGATCATCAAGACAGCCAGACTATCCTGTTGTAAAAATACACCTTGATCCGTCATTACACCCAAACATGAGCTGCCGCCAAGCCATTGGCCAGCACTAGTTGTCAGCGGCACATCACAAAGTAAAGGAATACGGCTGTGATGCCCCATCACTAATCCAAACTGAAAATACTGCCCTGCCAACTGCGGCTGTAAATCTTGCCAGATTTCTGCTGGAGTGCCTGCTTTACTATATGCAGTCTTTATTTCAAACATCAGCCATCACTCCGCTGTTGCTTTAACGGACGAGACCAACAACACCCATTTTTTCCGGCGCTTCGCTTCAATCTGTCGCAGTTTGGCAATACTCAGACTGGAAAACACATGACCATAAGGGAGTAACAAAATCCGGTTTTCGTTGTACAAAGGACGCTCCAGCACCATACCTACCTCAAGTTCATTGGTCTCAAGTTGCAGATGAGAAGAAGCAATCAGCTCAGCACCGGATAACTCTTCCACAGCTAAGGTGGACAAAATGTTCAGTAACGCCGGATCGTAAGAGCTGCCTTGCTGCATTTTCAGTTGTAGTATTGCATTGCTAAAAGCACTCTCCTGTTGTCCTTCTTGTTTTTCTATCATCAGCCAAAAATCTCGTGCCAACGCCACAATGCGGGCGCCCAGCGGTATATCTGTCCCAACCAGATGATCAGGACTGCCGGAGCCGTTGTAACGCTCATATTGGTGATAAATTGCGTCCGACATCAATGCCAGATGGCTGGCTGGCAATAACATCAGCTGTGCCATAGCAGGATGAGTGTAATACTGCTGACGCTCTGTACCATCCAGCGCGTGATAGGATTTGCTGTACAGAGCCGGGTCCATACCTAATAACCCCAACTGGGACAGCAAACCTGCCATCACAATTTGCTGTTGCTCTTTGGCTTCCAGCTTCAAATGCGAACACAACAGATGACAGGTTCTGGCCACATGCTGAGCAAAATGACCATTTAAATGTGGATTCACACTGATGAAGTTAAATAATACATCCAGCAAAGACTGGTGCTCCAGCTCCAGTTGTTTGAGTACCTTACGCAGCTGGGCAGTACGCTTTAGTACGTGCTGCTCCAGTAGTTGATTCATTTCCTTCAATTTTTGATTTTGTACGCTGAGTTTATGCTGCAACTCTTTGTTTTCTTTGACCAGCAGGTATTTTTCTGCAGACTCTCTGACCTGCACGAGCAAAGTTTCATTACTCCAGGGTTTTTGAATGTAGCGCTGAATTTGCCCTTGATTGATAGCCATTATGGTTGAATCGATATCTGCGTACCCAGTTAAGATCAAACGCTGACTATCAGGACAGCGCTGTGCAGCCAGCTGTAGAAATTCAGCCCCAGTCATGCCCGGCATACGCATGTCGCTGATAATAACTGCAAACTCTTGTTTTTCCAGCAGTAATAATCCTTGTTCACCGCCAGTTGCTGCCACCACATCAAAGCCTGCAGCCATCAGCAGCCGTTGCAATGATTTGAGGATGCTGATTTCGTCATCCACACAAAGTACAGCAGCACGAATAGGTGTTTTAGTAGCAGCGCTCATCACAGCTTCTGAACTGGTCATCCTGGCTCCTCCGACACAACAAATATCTTATTTGTCGCTTATGTCGCATTTGTCTTAAACCTATGCTAAATTCAGCCGGAGTGCAAGAATGAGGTAAAAAAATAAAGATGAAAACTCTGACGCCAGGTGAAATAGCTCAATATTGTGATGTGCACCAACGCACCGTTAGCCGCTGGATAGCTTCAGGGCAACTTAAAGGTTTTAAGTTGCCCGGCAGAGGCAACTATAGAGTAGTGCTGGAAGACTTTATTTGCTTCTTACAACAGCAAAAAATCCCGGTTCCGGAGTCTTTGACTCCGGCAACCACCGTCTTAGTCGTTGATGATGAAGTTGCCTACAGGCGCGCTATACTTCGGGTGCTGCAGTCAGGCGGATTCAACGTCATGATGGCAGAAGATGGATTTCAGGCAGGAGTGCTGCTGCTCCATCATAAACCGGCCCTGATGACCCTCGATTTACAAATGCCTGGTCTGGATGGTTTTGAAGTACTGAAATATATCCGCCAGCATCCGGAATTAAGCCAAACTAAAATTCTGGTGATTTCAGGCTTAGGCCAGGCTGAACTGGACAGAGCGCTGGCAGCAGGAGCTGACGAGACCCTGAGCAAACCTTTTGACAATAAGCAGTTACTTGACACTATAGCCCGGTTAATTGACTAACAAACCTGCTCGGAGCACCTGATGCAAAGCAAAATACTGATCGTGGATGATGAAGCTGCTGTGCAGCGAAGCCTTGAGCGTTTGCTTTGCCGTGCGGGTTATGAAGTGCTGGTGGCCAGCAGTGGTGCAGAGGCTCTGCAGTTGCTGGCACACCAGCAGGTGCACATTGTACTGACGGATTTTCGTATGCCGCTGATGTGTGGCAATGAGCTACTCAAAGCGGTGAAAAAACGCTATCCGCAAATAGTAGGTCTGATCTTAAGTGGTTATGCCGACTTTAATGCGGTTGTGGATACGTTAAATTCAGGCATCGCATTTAAGTTTTTACAAAAGCCCTGGACAGACCACCTATTGCTTGAGGAGATCCAGCGCTCCGAACTTGAATACCAACGACGCACTCAGCCTGATTTACATACTCAGTTATTGATCAGTAGTCAGGACGCCTTATTAGAGGTGGATGTCCAAGGCAACATTCTCCGGATTAACGCTGCTTTAGCCAAATTGTGGCAACTGGATGCGATCAGTGTCAGAAATAGCCCTTTATCTGTGTTTCTGCCCACTCTGCCAGCTGAGTAGCTGCAGCAGTTTTTAAAGCGTCAGCAAAACTCTTTGTTGTGTCTTGATCATCAGCAGCACGAAATAGAATTAAGCCACAGGTTAAATACCCCCGATCAGTTGCTGCTCAAACTGGAGCGATTAGAACCTTTGCCGCAATTCAGTTCTGATTTATCCAATCTGAGTAATCTTTTGAACCATCAGCAAGCCTGTCAGTTGCTGGAACAGCATATTGCAGCCAAGCAAGGTCTGATCGCAGTGGCTGTGCTGGACATAGATAACTTTAGTCTGATCAACGACGCTATGGGGTATCACAAAACAGATCTGCTGATCAATAAAGTCGCTACCTTGTTGCAGCAACAGCTCAAAGCCAATCAGCATCTGGTGTACTTGTCAGGCGATAAATTCGCATTGATTTTTACCCATTGCCGCGATGAGATGGCGATACAACTGGCGATCAGCGAATGTTTGTCTGTGTTTGAAAAACCGGTGATGCATGACGAGCGACTGATGCAGCTAAATTTTAATCTGGGGTATGCCATATCCCCTGAAGATACAATTGTCCCTGAAAAACTACTGAAATACGCTAATTTGGCTTGCAGAACTAACAGAAACAATCAACATCATTTTTATATGCGCTTCGAGCAAGCCATTCTTGATAGCAAAAAACAGCAGTTTGAAATCAGTAATGCATTGTACGGCGACATTGAGGACAATGGTTTTAGCCTTAACTTTCAACCTAAAGTCAGCGTTGTGGATGGCAAAATCAAACAGGCTGAGGTTTTATTACGTTGGAATCACGCCACCTTGGGTAGTGTTTCTCCTGCTTTATTTGTGCCTATAGCTGAACGGGACGGCCAGATTATTCGTATAGGTCTTTGGGTACTGGAGCAATCTTTAAGGGCGCTTAGCTCTTTTTACCAACAAGGCCTGCAATTGGATTGGCTCAGTGTCAACGTCTCAGGCCGTCAGCTACAGGATCCGACCTTTAGCAGCTCGTTGCAGCAACTGCTCAGTACTTATGGCATTCAGCCAGAGCAACTGGAACTCGAAGTGACAGAAACCTATCTGATGGAAGATATTCTGTTGAGTAATAAAGTGTTGTCACAGCTGCATCAGATGGGGGTGCGTATCTCAATGGATGACTTTGGCACAGGCTATTCGTCACTGGCTTATCTGACTAAATTACCTATAGATGAAGTCAAACTAGATCGATCTCTCATCACAGACTTAAGCAGCGACTTGCAAAGTCAGGGCATGGTCAGAAATATTATCCGCATGGCCCATGAGCTCGATCTGGTGGTCACAGCTGAAGGCATAGAAACACAAGAGCAACAACAGTTGCTCAAGACCATGGACTGTGACCTGATCCAGGGTTACTACTATAGTAAACCTCTGACTGAAAAAGACTTTATAACCATGCTGATACAGCAACCCTTTGCAGGAGACTACAGTAATGTCTGAGAAAGACTTTCTGGTCTTGCTGATTGATGATGATGAGCTGATTTTAAGAGCACTCAAACGCACATTAAGCCGGCTGTTGCCACACTGGACCGTTGAAACTATGCAGGATGCCCATCAGCTGACAGAACTATTATCCAGGGGGCTAACCCCTGATGTGGTGATGACCGATCGGCTGATGCCGGGTATACAGGGCGAACAAGTGTTGCAACAAGTCCAGCAACTTTGCCCAATGGCACTGCGCTGTATACTGACAGCTGATAACTCCGCCGACTTATTAATCCAGGACAGCGCACTTATCCATTTTTTTCTGGCTAAACCTTTTACCGACGAACAACTGCTGCAGGTCTTTGCTTGTGCTGAGCGGTTGCAGGCACTGAGGTTTTCTCCAGCCGAACGTGCTTATCTCGGACGCCTGTCTGTATTGCCCGTGCTACCACCTTTGTATCAAAAAATAGAAGCCATGTTGAGTAAAGCCGAGTTTCAGCTCAAAGATATTGCTGAACTGATTTACCACGATCCCGTGATCAGCAGCCGGCTGTTGCAACTGGCCAACTCGGCTTTTCTTGGTTTTTCCCGTCCTACTGTGTCGCTCACCGAAGCCATCAGCAGGCTTGGGCTGGATATGATGAAATCTATAGTACTGGCTTTAAAAACTAGTCTGGTTTATCAAAGCCATATCAGTATGGGTCAACACCAGCGTATTACTGAGCAAGCCTTCCATCAGGCTTGTCTGGCACGCTATTTGTGTAAACAGGCAGGGCTCGGACAAAGCCT
>CAMLSF010000105.1 GCA_946482615.1 uncultured Chromatiaceae bacterium
TCTTGTCCCGTCAGCCGCACCGAGCTGTATTCACGCCGCGGTGGGTATGACTTTCTAAGCCAGTCAAAACCTTGCGTTTTATTATCTTGCGTCATATAGAAACGAAACAAAGCATCGTCCCGGCGCACATCATATAACAGCCGGGTTAAATTTTGGACATCTAAAAGTCCAAATTCTGAATTTATTTTCAGCTCTGAAATTTTTGGCTGAGGCAGCACCTGCGATAGAGTCTTGTGCGGTGTCAACCCCAACTGCTGGCAAAAAGCCTGATACAACATTTCTGTGCCCCGGGCTTTGCCTTCAATGCTATGCCCTGCGATATGAGCGCTGGCTATATCAGTGTATGGGAGCAGTCTTAAATCAGGTTCTGGTTCATTGGCCCAAACATCCAGCACCAGCGGTCTTTTCTGACCAGACTGGGCTGCAGTCAATAAATCCTGGTTATTGGTCACTTCACCACGACAGGCATTGATCAGGGCGCAATCGGGTTTGAGTAACTTTAACGTGCGGCTATTCAGTAAATCCGCAGTGGCGTCAGGCCCGGTTTTGATTAAAGGCACATGAAAACTGACAATATCCACCTGAGGTAATAACTGTTCAAATGGAATATGCGGAAAATCGGCTTCTGCAGCAGCCCGCAGTGGATCACAACACAACACCCTGATGGATAAAGCCTGTAAAGCACTTACTAATAATCGGCCTATATTGCCAACCCCAACCACTCCCACAGTTTTTTGCTGCAAATTCCACTGGTATTTTTCACAGAGCACAAAGATGCTGCTTAACACATACTCCACCACAGACTGTGCATTACAACCAGGCGCACTGCTAAAACCTATACCCCGCTGCTGCAGGTAGTTCTGATCGATATGATCGGTGCCAATAGTGGCAGTACCAACAAATTTCAGCTGTGGACTTTTTGCTAACAATTGCTCGTTGACTTTGGTAACAGAGCGCACCAACAGCACATCAGCGTCACTAATCTGATCCGCAGTTAAAGTGCGGCCATTGACCAGCGTTACCTCGCCTAATTCGGCAAAAAAGTCTTTGACGTACGGCATATTTTCGTCGGCGTATATCTTCATCTGTATCAGTCCACAACCAGAATGGCGGTATTGTAACGACGCCGTATCCTTTGAGCCATCGGATTTCTGAATTTTTGATAAGCCAATAAAAAAGGGCCAGGCATCTGGCCTGACCCTTTTAAGGATAAGAGGTATTAACCCTGATATTTTTGCATCACTAAAGTGGCATTGGTACCACCAAAACCGAAGCTGTTTGACATCACAGTGGTCAGGTTGGCTGCTGTGGCTTTAGTGACAATATTTAAACCTGCAGCAGCTTCGTCCAGATTAGCAATATTGATAGAAGGAGCGATAAAGTTATGCTCCATCATCAGCAGTGAATAAATAGCTTCATGCACACCTGCAGCCCCTAACGCATGACCAGTCATAGCTTTAGTGGCACTGATGGCCGGAGATTTGCCACCAAACACCTGCTGGATAGCACCTAATTCTTTTACATCACCGACCGGAGTACTGGTGCCATGGGTGTTGACGTAGTCTATTGGACCTTTGACGTCTTTCATCGCCATTTCCATACAACGTACTGCACCTTCGCCACTTGGAGCTACCATGTCGTAACCATCTGAAGTCGCGCCGTAACCAACGATTTCAGCATAAATTTTAGCGCCACGGGCCAGCGCATGTTCCAGCTCTTCAATCACCAGAATACCGCCACCACCACTGATGACAAAACCATCACGGTCCGCATCATAAGTGCGGGACGCCAGTTCAGGGGTTTCATTGTACTTAGTGGATAAAGCACCCATAGCATCAAATTCCATCGCTAAGGTCCAGTGCACTTCTTCGCCACCACCGGCAAAAATAATGTCCTGTTTGCCTAGCTGGATCAGCTCGACTGCATGACCAATACAGTGGGCGCTGGTCGCACAGGCTGAACTGATGGAGTAGTTCACACCTTTGATTTCAAAAGGAGTGGCCAAACAGGCAGAACAGGTGCTCGACATGGTTTTTGGCACTGCATAAGGACCTACACGTTTGACACCTTTTTCACGTAAGGTATCAGCCGCTTCAATCTGAGTTTTAGAGGAAGCACCACCAGAACCCACTACTAAACCAGTGCGGAAATTCGACACCAGCTCTGGGGTTAATCCCGCGTCATCAATGGCCTGTTGCATAGAAATATAAGCATAAGCCGCTGCATCACCCATAAAACGCAAAGCTTTGCGGTCTATTAAGGCTGCTGTATCGATTTCAATCTGGCCCCAGACCTGTGATCTCAGGCCCATGTCGGCAAATTCCTGTGACGCTTTGATGCCTGAGCGTCCGGCTTTTAACGATTCCAGCACTTGCTGTTTATCGTTACCAATACTGGATACTATGCCTAACCCTGTGATCACTGCTCTTTTCATGCTTGCTCCAAACAAAAAATCGGATGTCTTTTAATAATTGCGCCACATTGTACGGAGTTTCTTTCCGAAACTGGTCCGCTTTCAGCGCACAGCTGTACACTATTATCTATTTGTATTGCGGCTAAGTTACAATACCCCATTCTTTTTCGATAGGGTTTGATTCCTTGCAGCAGGCTCAAGTTCACTACAATGACGCTGGTACACCGGTTTCCGATCTGTTTGGCGATATTTATTTTTCGGACAATGGTGGTCTGGATGAAACTGATTATGTGTTTTTGCATAAGAATCAGCTACCTGAACGCTGGTCTACTCATCCACGGCCTTTTTTCCATATCGCTGAAACTGGTTTTGGCACAGGCTTAAACTTCCTTTTAACCTGGTTAAGGTTTCGCCAATACAAAGCCAACCAGAGCACTTGTCAGCGGCTGTATTTCAGTAGTTTTGAAAAATACCCTTTCAGTAAACCAGACTTAAGCAAAGCCCTGGCCGCCTGGCCCCAACTGTCGGAACTCAGCGCTTTATTAATAGAAAACTACCCTGTCGCCCTGCCAGGCCCTCACAGACTTAGTTTTGATGGCGGCACAGTCATACTGGACTTATGGCTGGGCGATGTGAACGAACTACTACCGCAAGTGCCTGAGCACAACAAAGTCGATGCCTGGTTTTTAGATGGTTTTGCCCCCAGTAAAAATCCGGATATGTGGCAACAAAATTTATTTAACCAAATGTTCAGGCTGAGCCACAGTGGCACTACAGCATCCACTTTTACCTGTGCAGGTTTTGTCCGGCGCGGTTTAAATGAGGCCGGTTTTTCAGCAAAAAAAACCAAAGGCCATGGCCAAAAACGCGAAATGTTAATTGCTACTGCAGAACAAGCGGAAGAGCATAACGATAAGCGGCCGGACCAAATCACAGTGATAGGTGCTGGTGTCGCAGGCATTAATGCAGCTTTTGCCTTGTGGCAAAAAGGCTTAAAAGTGCGGCTGTTGTGTGCAGATCCAAAAGCGGGTATGGGAGCCTCGCACAATCGTCAGGGCGCGGTTTATCCTAACCTGCACGCCACTTACGATCTGATGTCCTCTTTAAGTTGCCAGAGTTTTTTATACGCCAGACAGTTTTACGCGCGCTGGCTGGAAAAATTAGCAGTAGCAGCCGACTGGTGTGGGGTCTTAACCCTGGCCTGCAATGAGAATCTGGTTAAACGCCAGAATAAAATTCAGCAGCAAACTTTTGCTTTAAGTGGCTTGTTTAATCCTGTCACTAAAGAACAAGCCTCACAAATCGCAGGGCTTGAATTGCCTTATGATGGACTGTTTTTCCCAACTGCCGGCTGGTTATGCCCTCAGGAGTATTGCCAGCAGATGGCAAATTGGCTGAGTGCTCAGGGCGTTGAAATTCTGTATAACAGCCTTGTGCATCAGATCACTGAGCAAGAACATTATTGCGAATTAGACACCTCAGCAGGCGCCATACATGCGACAACTGTGGTTTTGGCCACTGGCGCCGAATTAAATAACTTAGCTTCGGAAGAGTCTTTCCCGCTCCGGCAAATTCGTGGCCAGGTTAGCCATCTGCAAAGCCAGAGCATGGCCACACTAAAAACTGTAGTTTGTCATCAGGGTTATATCACCCCGGCATACCAACAGTTGCATTGTGTCGGCGCCACCTTTGATCGCAGCAGTGGACACAGTGAGGTGCTGGCCGCAGATAATCAACAAAATCTCGATCTGGTTAATCAGACACTAAAACAGCCTGACTGGTTTAAGGATCTGGAAGTGATATCCGCCAAAGCAGGTTTACGAGCCACAGTGCCCGATCATATGCCAGTGCTTGGCAAACACAACCAGCTGTGGCGTTTTGGTGCTTTAGGTGCCCGGGGTTTAACCTGGGCTCCTTTATTGGCTGAAGTTTTAGCTTGTGCCATCATGAAAGAGCCACTACCTTTAACAATACAACAACTGGATGGTATTGATATACAAAGATATCTTCAGCCTTGATCAAAGGAAGTCCAATTGAACTTACTTTTTGCCGAAGACGACGCTTTATTGGCGCAGCTCTTTCAGTTACAGGCACAACAAGCAGGCTATAACGTATGCTGGGTTGACAATGGTGATGCCGCAGTGCAACAGGCATTAAGTTATCATCACGATTTGATTCTGATGGATGTGCAAATGCCAGTGATGGATGGCGTCAGCGCCATGCAGTTACTGCGCCAGCTTGGATTTGATCGCCCTATACTAGCAATGTCTGCTGAAGAAGTGATTGAAAGTGGTTTTGATCTGGTGTTGAAAAAACCATTGCATTGGGATGAAGTACAACAACACCTCTGTCAGTTTGAAGTGGTTCCTCCCGTGGTTTTGCAGGTCCCGTCTGACTTAAGAAATGCCTATATTCAACACGTAAAAAACTCACTACAACAACTGGAACAGTTATGTGCGGAAGGAAAATGGACTGAATTTGCCGCCATAGTGCATCAGTTGAAAGGTAGTGCTGGCAGCTTTGGTTTAGATGCCATCAGCCAGCTCGCTCATCAATTTCAAACCAACTGGAATCCTGCTGATGCCGGACAACAATACGCCAGTGCAATCTTGTTTTTGGAGCAGTCGAAGGCATGCAAACCAGAATAAAAGTACGGGATCAGAAAATACTACTGGTAGACGATTTAGACTACAACAGACAGTTATTACGACATAATCTGACCGCGTTATTTTCACAGCACAATTTAAAATACAAAGCTTTCAGTTATTTTCAGGCGCACAATGCATCCTCTGCACTATTGTCTTTCAGTCAGCAAAGTCCTGATTTAGTTTTTCTGGATATTGAATTACCTGATGGTTCGGGCATTGAACTGCTTAAACGCTTTAAAGAACAAAAACCAGATTGTTTTGTTGTGATGGTCAGTGGCGTCAGCACTTTGGATAATGTGAAAGCCAGCATAGCTGCAGGAGCAGCCTCTTTTATTGTCAAACCTTTTACCGCGGATAAAATCCTGGCTGTATTAAGACAATTTGAGCGTTATTACGACAGGTTACTAAAAACAGCTGGTTAAATCGGCGGAAAAGAAAGCCCTGAACCATCAGGGCTTTTCCATCTGAATCACTACACGGCGGTTTTTGGCTCGTCCCAAAGAGCTTTCATTCGAAGCCACATGACGTTTTTCACCTAAACCTTCAGTGCGTATTCTGCTTTCTTCCAGACCAAAACTAACCAGTTTAGTTTTGATGGCTTCAGCACGTTTTATCGACAACTGCTCATTCATCCAGCGTCCACCAAAAGAATCGCTGTAGGCCTGAATATCTATACTTTCGATACTTTGATCATGTTTCAAATAGTCAGCAATTTGTTCCAGACGCTTTTTAGAAGCCTTGGTCAGTTCGTCGCCTCCCGACTCATAGGTCAGTACGGTAAAAGCAATATCATCAAAAGTGTAAGGCAACAAAGCACTGACACACTGGGTAAACTGATCCATGGCTTCAATAAAATGTACAGGATTTAACGACACACTGACTTTATCGTAAGGGCTGTACCAATCAGAGAAATAAAAGGTCGGGCTGTACCCCTGCTCCAGTTCCGTCAGCATAGTCCAGCTTTCTGCTTTACCTAAATCACCGTCAAATTGCTTCAGCATCTTCATACTGCTGATGGCCTTAGCTTGTTCACCCGGACGCCAGACCGGTGGTACGGACAAGACCTCAGCCAAAGCATAGTGATCCGGCAAACGTAACATGTTTAATTCGAACTGCATATTCAGTTCTTTACCGGCTGTGCTTCTGAAAAAAGCTTCACCAAAATGGGGAACAGGATGACTCAGCTCACAGACTAAAGGCGAATTTTGTTTTAAAGACCAGGTGGATTGGTCTAACGTCGCTGAATACTGACGTAACCCGGCTTGTGCCTGAGCAGCCGCAAGCAGAATTGGCATCAGCCAAAGCTTATATCGTATAGGTTTCCCTTTTTTCATCTCAACACCCGTTGTTTTTCAACTTCCACCAGGACAAACAAGGTACTCAAACAAGACGCTTTGCAATTTATTTGGCATAATGCCTGCCTATCTTATCAGGACACAGGTCTTATGACTCAAGCTTTACATCCGTTAGCACAACGTTTTCGTGGCTACTTCCCTGTTGTTATCGACGTAGAAACCGCAGGCTTTAATGCAAAAACAGATGCATTGTTAGAAATAGCTGCAACTTTGTTGACTATAGACGAAAAAGGCATGCTTGTTCCAAGCCAGACGCTGCATTTTCATATTGAACCTTTTGAGGGTGCAAACCTGGAAGCCAGCTCCTTAGCTTTTAATGGCATAGACCCCTACAACCCGCTTCGTGGCGCGGTTTCAGAGCGGGAAGCTCTGACTGAAATTTGCCGTGCTGTCCGTAAAGCTCAGAAAGATGCCGACTGCCAACGAGCCGTTGTTGTAGCTCATAACGCTGCTTTTGATCAGAGTTTTTTAAATGCAGCTATTGAGCGAATTAAATTAAAACGATCACCTTTTCACGCTTTTGTCTCTTTTGATACCACCACCTTGTCGGCCCTGGCGTTAGGTCAGACGGTTCTGGCCAAAGCCTGTAAACAAGCTGGGATTGAGTTTGACAATAAAGAAGCACACAGCGCTTTGTATGACACTGAACGCACGGCAGAACTGTTTTGTTACATAGTCAACCGCTGGCATCAACTCGGCGGCTGGCCGCCACCTATGCTGATGGATGAAACTGAGCAGGAAGAAAGTACAGAATCAGACCCAGCCTGACCCCCATTAAAAAAAGCAGCCTGAGCTGCTTTTTTTATGCCTGATTACTCAGCGCTTTCGCTGTTGTGTTTAGCCGCGGTTTCATTGATCAGAGGTTGTAACTCACCACGCTGGAACATTTCCAGAATAATGTCACAACCACCAATCAGCTCACCTTCCACCCACAACTGAGGGAAAGTTGGCCAGTTGGCAAATTTTGGTAATTCAGCGCGGATATCCGGGTTTTGCAGAATGTCGACAAACGCAAAAGGTTGGCCACATGCAATCAGGGCCTGAGACGCCTGAGCTGAAAAACCGCAACTCGGTAATTTTGGCGAACCTTTCATATAAATGATGATTGGGTTATCAGCCAACTGTTGTTTAATTTTCTCAATGGTTTCCATCTTCAGCCTCTGGCACTACTGGGTTTAAAAATTTGTCTCATTTTACGCTCTGTTTGTTCATTTCGCACTTGAGATTTTACAAAACGTCCCAAGAATATGGGGAGCAGACATTTGCATTGCAATGGGTTCAAACAGCAAAATTTACGACTAAAACTTGAGTAATTTAGTCGGGTTTTGTAGTCTACGCGATGCAGACCCCATAAACAACGCCTACGGAGAACGACAATGGCTTTCGAATTACCAGCATTACCTTTCGCAAAAGACGCATTATTACCTCATATCTCTCCTGAAACTCTGGATTATCACCATGGCAAACATCACAACGCCTATGTGGTGAAGCTGAATTCATTAGTAGAAGGTACTGAATTTGCCGGTAAGTCTTTAGAAGAGATCATCCGTACTTCTCAGGGTCCGGTATTTAACAACGCGGCTCAGATTTGGAACCACACTTTCTACTGGAACTGCTTGTCACCTAATGGTGGCGGTGAACCAACTGGTGCTTTAGCTGCAGCTATTACTGCACAGTGGGGCTCTTTTGCTGCATTCCAGGCCGCTTTTAACGACAAAGCAGTCAATAACTTCGGTTCAAGCTGGACCTGGTTAGTGAAAAAAGCGGACGGTTCTTTAGATATAGTCAACACCAGCAATGCCGGCACGCCACTGACTGATACCTCAGTGACAGCGCTGATGACAGTGGATCTGTGGGAACATGCTTACTACATCGATTTCCGTAATGCACGTCCAACTTACTTAAATGCCTTCTGGGCATTAATCAACTGGGAATTTGCTGCGAAAAACTTTGCTGCTTAATTTGCTGTTGCTGTAAATCCTGAAGCCCGGTTCGCCGGGCTTTTTCTTTTGTCCCGAATTAAAAACCAGGCACTATCCACTCCCCCTTTCCCTGTTGTGTGAACTCATCACTACAAAAAAAATTCATATTTTTCTGTGAATTAGTTGAGCGAAGCGCTTTTTTACTGTCTAACCTTACATCAGTGGCTTTATTTGCATTCAGTTCCCACAGACCAGTTTCGGAGGTGCACTATGGGCATTTTTGAGCACTACAAATCTAGATACGAAGCAGCCAAAGAAGAGGAATACAGCATTCAGGAATACCTGGAGCTGTGTAAAAAAGACAAAAGTTGTTATGCAAGCGCTGCCGAGCGCTTATTAATGGCCATTGGTCAGCCTGAACTGATTGACACAGCGCAGGATCCTAAACTCAGCCGCTTGTTTTCTAACAGAGTCATAGGCCGCTATCCGGCTTTTGCGGAATTTTATGGTATGGAGGATGCGATAGAACAAATTGTCTCCTACCTGAAACATTCCGCTCAGGGCCTCGAAGAGCGCAAGCAAATTTTATATCTGTTAGGCCCGGTCGGGGGTGGTAAATCTTCTTTAGCAGAAAAGCTCAAATCGCTGATGCAACAGGTCCCAGTGTATTACATCAAAGGCTCACCTGTGTACGACAGCCCTTTATGTTTGTTTGATGTCAACGAAGATGGTGCCATTCTTGAGCAGGAATATGGCATTCCCAAACGCTACCTGAAAACTATCATGTCGCCCTGGGCCAGTAAACGCCTGCACGAATTTAACGGCGATATCAGCCAGTTTAAAGTGGTTAAAAAATACCCTTCTATTCTGGATCAAATTTGTATTGCCAAAACAGAGCCCGGTGATGAAAACAATCAGGACATTGCCTCTTTAGTGGGTAAAGTCGATATCCGCCAGCTGGAACATTTTGCCCAAAACGACCCGGATGCCTACAGCTACTCTGGTGCTTTATGCCGGGCGAATCAGGGCATGATGGAGTTTGTGGAGATGTTCAAAGCACCTATTAAGGTGTTGCATCCGTTGTTAACAGCGACTCAGGAAGGCAATTATAACGGCACTGAAGGCTTAGCCGCCCTGCCCTTCGAAGGCATTATTCTGGCACACAGCAATGAGTCTGAATGGCAGACCTTCCGTAACAACAAAAACAATGAGGCCTTTTTAGACAGGGTCTATATCGTCAAAGTGCCTTATTGCCTGAGAGTGTCTGAAGAAGTCAAAATTTACGAAAAACTATTGGAGCACAGTGAATTAAAAGTCGCACCTTGCTCTCCCGCCACTTTAACATCGCTGGCGCAGTTTGCCGTACTGTCCCGGTTAAAAGCGCCGGAAAACTCCAGCTTGTATTCCAAGATGCGGGTTTATGATGGTGAGAGCCTAAAAGACACCGACCCCAAAGCCAAGTCGTATCAGGAATACCGTGATTATGCCGGGGTGGACGAAGGCATGTCGGGTTTATCGACCCGCTTTGCCTTTAAAATTTTATCCCGTGTCTTTAACTTTGACTCGACCGAAGTAGCGGCGAATCCTGTGCATTTGTTTTATGTACTGGAGCAGCAAATAGAACGGGAACAATTTCCGTCTGATGTGGCTGAACGTTATCTGGAGCATTTAAAAGGCTATTTAATTCCGAAGTATATTGAATTCATCGGCAAAGAAATTCAGACCGCCTATTTAGAGTCCTACTCTGAATATGGCCAGAATATTTTTGACCGTTATGTGATTTATGCCGACTTCTGGATCCAGGATCAGGAATATCGTGATCCGGAAACCGGCCAGCTGTTCGACAGAGCGGCATTAAATGCTGAGCTTGAAAAAATTGAAAAACCAGCCGGCATCAGCAATCCAAAAGATTTCCGCAATGAAATCGTCAATTTTGTTCTGCGGGCCAAAGCCAAAAACAATGGCAAAAATCCAACCTGGACCAGCTACGAAAAACTTCGCACTGTGATAGAGAAAAAGATGTTCTCCAGTACCGAAGAGCTGTTGCCTGTGATTTCCTTTAATGCCAAAACTTCGACCGACGATCAGAAAAAACATGATGACTTTGTCGACCGGATGATGGAGAAAGGCTACACCCGTAAACAAGTACGCTTGCTGAGCGAATGGTATTTACGGGTTCGGAAATCGCAGTAAGGTCAGAGCCTTGGAGGTTGTATGGCGCATTTTATTGACCGACGCTTAAATGGCAAAAACAAAAGTGCTGTCAACCGACAGCGCTTTATTCGCCGCTACAAACAGCAAATTAAACAAGCTGTGTCTGACGCCATCAGTAAACGTAGCGTCACAGATATCAACAACGGTGAAAAAGTTTCGATTCCAGGTAAAGACATTACTGAGCCTTTTTTCCACCAGGGTCAGGGCGGACGCAGAGAAAGGGTGCACCCCGGCAACGACCAATTTAGCCCCGGAGATAAAATCAAACGACCTGCGGGTGGGCAAGGTGCTGGTTCTGGTCAGGGCGATGCCAGTGCAGATGGTGAAGGCGAAGATGAATTTGTGTTTTCAATATCCAAGGACGAATACCTGGATTTGTTATTCGAAGATTTAGAATTGCCGAATCTGAAAAAAAACCAGCTGGATAAACTGGTGCAATACAAAAATGTGCGGGCGGGTTTTCGCTCTGAGGGTGTGCCGACCAATATAGATATAGTGCGCTCACTGCAGGGTTCCCTCGCCCGCCGCGTCGCTATGACGGCAGGAAAAAAACGTGAACTGCATGAGCTACAGACTAAATTGACAACAATGGAAGCAGAGCCTGTGCCGGATCAGCACCAACTGATGGCACTGCGCGAACAAATAGCTTTGCTGGAAAAAAGAATTGCTGCAGTGCCTTTTATCGACAGCTTCGATTTGCGCTTTCGCAATTTCCAGAAAAGACCTGAACCTACCAGCAAAGCCGTGATGTTTTGTCTGATGGATGTGTCAGGATCCATGGATCAGGCCACAAAAGACATGGCAAAACGTTTTTATATCCTGCTGTATATGTTTTTAAGCCGTAGCTACAAAAACGTCGAGGTGGTCTATATCCGTCACCATACCCAAGCCAAGGAAGTCGACGAACAAGAGTTTTTTTACTCACAGGAAACAGGTGGCACTATAGTCTCCAGTGCGCTAAAAATGATGGCCGATATAGTCAAAGACAGATATGACCCTGTTGAATGGAATATCTATGCCGCCCAGGCTTCTGACGGCGACAATTGGGCCGATGACAGCCCACAATGTGCAGATTTACTGGCGCAGCAGATTTTGCCTTTTGTACGTTATTACGCCTATATCGAAATCACCCCCAGACCTCATCAAAGCCTGTGGCTGGAATACGAAAAATTGCAGCAGAGTTTTGATAACTTTGCCATTCAACCGATACGGCAAGTCGCGGATATTTATCCTGTGTTTCGCGAGCTCTTCAAAAAACAAGCGGCTTAGCTGCTGGCGTCAGGGAGTTGCTTATGTCTTCTGCCACACAAAAACAACCTTTATCCGATGGCCCGGACTGGAGCTTTGAATTGCTGGCGCAGTATCAGGCAGAAATTGAGCGGGTGGCCAAACTTTATAAGCTGGACACCTACCCGAACCAGATTGAGGTGATTACCGCCGAACAAATGATGGATGCCTATTCCAGTGTCGGCATGCCTATTGGCTATAACCACTGGTCCTACGGCAAAAAATTTATCCAGACCGAACAAAACTACAAAAGGGGTTTTATGGGGCTGGCGTACGAGATTGTGATCAACTCTAACCCTTGTATTGCCTATCTGATGGAAGAAAATACTATGACTATGCAGGCGCTGGTGATGGCGCATGCCTGTTATGGCCACAATTCTTTTTTTAAAAACAACTACTTATTCCGCACATGGACGGACGCGTCATCCATCATCGACTATCTGGTTTTTGCCAAACAGTACTTAAGTCACTGTGAAGAAAAATACGGTATCAGTGAAGTGGAAGATATGCTGGACTCCTGCCATGCCCTGATGAATTACGGCGTCGACAGATACAAAAGACCACAAAAAATCTCAATGGATGAAGAGCAAAAACGCCAGAAAGACCGCGAAGCTTATCTGCAGTCTCAGGTGAATCAACTATGGAAAACCATTCCGAATAAAGGCGACTTCTCAGCACAACATGAATACCGTTTTCCGTCTGAACCTCAGGAAAACATTCTGTATTTTATTGAAAAAAATGCGCCGCTGCTCAAACCCTGGCAACGTGAAGTGGTAAGGATAGTAAGAAAAATTTCACAGTATTTTTATCCACAAAAACAAACCCAGGTGATGAATGAAGGCTGGGCGACTTTCTGGCACTACACCATATTGCAGCATCTGTATCAGGAAAACTTAGTCACCGACAAGTTTATTCTGGAAGTGCTGCATAACCATACCAATGTAGTGTTTCAGCCTGAATATCACAGCAAATATTATTCAGGTATTAACCCTTACGCCCTGGGTTTTGCCATGTTTACCGACCTACGCCGTATTTGTGAGCAGCCAACAGCAGAAGATAAAGAATGGTTTCCGGATATAGCAGGTTCAAACTGGCTGGAGACTTTACATTTTGCCATGCAAAACTTTAAAGATGAGAGTTTTATCAGCCAGTATTTATCCCCCAAAGTGATCCGCGATTTTCACTTATTTGCCATCACAGACGATGACAAAGAAAGCACTTTGGAAGTAGCCGCTATTCATAACGCTGAAGGTTATCAGCAAATCCGCCAGACCTTGTCCGCTCAGTACAACTTAAGCAATATCGAACCTAATATTCAGGTGTATAGCGCAGATATTACCGGCGATCGCAGCCTGACCTTAAGATTTATTCCGAATCAGCGTATTCCACTATCAGACAACTACCAGCAGGTATTGAAACATGTACACCGGCTTTGGGGCTTTAATGTGCAGCTGGAGCAACTAAACGAAGATGGCAGC
>CAMLSF010000106.1 GCA_946482615.1 uncultured Chromatiaceae bacterium
GCCGATCAGTGGATCATCAGCCAGTATCAGCAAACCATCAGCCAGTTCCGTGGTTATTTAGACAGCTACCGTTTTGATATGGCCGCCAACACGCTGTACGAATTCACCTGGAACCAGTTCTGTGACTGGTACTTAGAACTGACTAAGCCTGTACTGTTCAAAGGCACCGAAGCTCAGCAACGTGGCACCCGTCATACCTTACTGACAGTGCTGGAGTCTTTGCTGCGTTTAATGCACCCGATCATGCCATTTATTACGGAAGAAATTTGGCAGCGTGTTGCGCCTATGATCAGAAGCGACATCAAGCCAGGCGACAGCATTATGCTGCAGGCTTATCCTGAATTTAATCAGGCGCTGGTGAACGAAACCGCCACTGCCGATCTGGAATGGGTGAAAAGCTTTATAGTCGCAATCCGTAACGTACGGGGTGAGATGGATATAGCACCAAGCAAGCCATTGTCTGTACTGGTGCGTAACCTGACAGCAGACGACAGCCGCCGTTTACAAAGCAATCTGGCCTTCCTGCAGAATATGGCGAAGTTAGAAGCTATTACTGTACTGGCCGATGGCGAAACAGCACCAGCTTGTGCAGCTCAGCTTTTGGGCAAAATGGATATTCTGATCCCTATGGCGGGTTTGATAGACAAAGAAGCTGAACTCTCCCGTCTTGCCAAACAACTGGAAAAAGCCCAGCAGGAACATGACCGCGTGGCCGGTAAACTGGCGAATGAAGGTTTTGTCGCCAAAGCACCTGAAGCTGTATTGGCAAAAGAGCGTGAAAAACTCTCTGAAGCTTTGGAAGCTATCACTAAGTTAAAAGCTCAGCAGGCCCAAATAGCGGCGATTTAACTGTAAGCTGCATAGAACATCAAAAGGCGACCTCCGGGTCGCCTTTTTTATCTATGCCGGGCAGATCCGTCGCAAAAAAATGTAAAGTTTCAGTAAAAAACTTGGACTGCAGCAGATTCTGCTATACCATCCGCGCCGCCTGCAGCAACGAGGCTGCAGGTTCCCTGAAAATTCTCAAATGGAAGAGACAGCATGAAATTAAAGTTAAGCGCCTTATTCGTTGCCTTAGTAGTGACTGCAGTTCCGGCTCAGGCTGACTGGTTAAATGCGGTAAAAGATGGCGTCGGCAGCACACTGAAAGAAACCAAAGACAGCGCTAAAACTGCTGCTTTAAATACCTCAGTGCGCACAGCTTTAGGTTTAACTGAAGGCAAATCAACTCAGGCCGCTATTGCTGAAAAACTGGGTGAACCAGCCAGCAAAACAGAAAAAGACGGCAAAACTCTGTGGTTATACGACGTGACTGCATTGTCTGCCAGCTACCCGACTTTAACTGAATTAGTAAAAACTCAGGAAGCCGCACAAAAGTCAGTGCAATTGAGCTTTAATGCCGATGTATTAGCTAAATTAGAGCTGATCAACAAGGCTAAGTAATTCTTCAGTCACTGCCGTTTCCTGCGGCAGTGATTTTCTTCTCTGTTTCCCCTCCAATATCAGCATGTTCACAGCTATTCGAACCCACTCAAAAGTTGTAGAAAGTA
Source organism: uncultured Chromatiaceae bacterium (assembly GCA_946482615.1). The sequence goes on from CAMLSF010000106.1 coordinate 1,551, forward strand.
TTTTTTTTGTTATTATTGCGCGCCTGAATTAACCCCGTGTAAATTCATTCTGTTGTAGACCCAAAGCTGAAAAAATTACACCAAAAGCAATTGAACTCAGCCCGGGCTCTGGCAGCTAAACCCCCAAACACTCCGTAGGCAATTTATGCTACGGTTGGCTTTTATTTTTCTGGCATTGCCAGGCTTTGTGAAGGAACCCTTTAATGGATTCACCAAGTGCCATTAGTTTGATCCCACCAGTTGTTGTGATGGCTGTAGCCATCTGGCTGAAGCGACCTATTTTGTCGCTTGTTGTGGGCGCAGTTGCAGGTTTGCTGATGCTGTTTCCAACTCAACCTTTTGAGTTGCTGAATACCTTTGCTGAAATCTCGACCAGCGTGATGCAGGATGAAACCATAGGTTGGTTGATTTTGGTCTGTGGTGGTTTTGGCTCTCTGATTGGCTTGTTGATCCATACAGGAGGCGCTGTGGCTTTTGGCCGTTCTGCCTCTAAACTGGCAACAGGCCCCCGCTCCTCCATGTTTATGACCTTTATTTTGGGCTGCATTATTTTTATCGACGATTACCTGAATGCGTTAAGCGTGGGTGAAGCGATGAAACGTGTAACGGATAAATACAAAATATCCCGTCAGATGCTGGCTTATATAGTGGATTCTACTGCCGCCCCTATTTGCGTCATTATTCCTATTTCTACCTGGGCTATCTTTTTTGGCGGTTTGCTGGAGAACAATAAAGTAGCGGAAGCAGGACAAGGGGTGGACGTGTATATTCAGGCTATTCCTTATATGTTGTATCCATGGCTGGCCGTGTTGATGGTGATGCTGGTCACGCTCAAAATTATGCCGGCTATAGGCCCGATGAAAAAAGCTGAACTGGCCGCGCAAAATGGTACACCAATGGATGTGTTGCCTGATGTGGGTGTGGAAGCCAGCGCCAGCCATCACCATGTACAGGGCCAGACTGTTCCGGCTGGTGATCAGTATGCTGTGCATTCGATGGAACAGGAATTTGAGGAGAGCAACAAGCAAGGCAAGCTGCGTAACTTTATCGTACCTATGCTGATGCTGATTGGTTTTACCATCTACTTTGATATTGATGTACTCAAAGGCCTGATCGTGACTTTAGTCCTGACCCTGGCTTTTTATGCTTACCAGCGTCTGATGCCATTAGGCGAGATGATGGAAGTGATGATGAATGGCTTTAAAACCATGCTGCCAGCCATCTGTACTGTGATAGCAGCTTTTGTGTTTAAAGATGTCTGCGACAAGTTATTGTTGCCTCAATACGTGATTGAAAACCTTACCCCTTATATGACAGCGCAAATGCTGCCCGCTATCGTATTTTTAGCTATGGCGGTGTTGTCCTTTGCAACAGGTTCATCCTGGGGGATTTTTGCAGTATCTATTCCTATTGTGATGCCTTTGGCTTATGCAGTAGAAGCGGATATTCCATTAGTGATAGGTGCGCTGTTATCGGCCAGCTCTTTTGGCAGCCAGGCCTGTTTCTACAGTGACTCTACTGTATTAGCAGCGCAAGGCTCGGGTTGTAATCTGGTGTCGCATGCTGTGACTCAGTTGCCTTATTGCTTAATTGCAGCCAGTTTAGCTTTTGTAGGTTTTATCCTGATCGCTTAAATCTCTCCTGCTCAATAAGAGAGGCACCTCCGGGTGCCTTTTTCAATTCTGTAACAGCGACAAGGCTACAGGCCAAATTTATCTTGGTTATAACTTTTGGCGATATAGAAAAGCTCAGGCTTTTAATCCATAAAAACGCATAGATTTTCTCGTCCTATCCATTTTTTACGAAATAGTGTTAGAAATAAGCCAGTTAGCAAGGGACTGGCTTGAAAAGCATAAGTGACAATTCCTTTATTCCATAAAGTTTTAGATACCAAGACTTTTATGCTTAAAGACCGCTAACTGTCCAGACTTCCGGTTATTTCTAATTCATCTAAACAAGACCAATCCATTAGTTATTTAACTTTCGACTCAGGCCTAGAATGCGCTCACTTTCTGTCAGGGCTACTGCTCTGTGATACAGAACCCTAAGCACAACGAGGTTTTTATGCTTCATTCAACACAAGAGTTTTTATCCGGCAACGCCACACCAGAGGCCAGCAGTGCTTTGCCTGTGCTGGATCTGAGCCTGATGGATGGCTCTGCCGTTGAGCAACAGTCTTTTATTCAGCAGTTACGTGTAGCAGCCCGTGATGTGGGTTTCTTTTACCTGACAGGTCATGGTCAGACGGTACAGAAACAACAACAGATTTTAGCGCTGGCTAAGCAGTTTTTTGCTCTGCCTTTGGCCGACAAACACCAGGTGCAGATGATCCACTCCCCTCACTTTCGTGGATACACAGGTTTAGGCGGTGAACTCACCCGGGGTCAGCCGGATATCCGCGAACAGTTTGATATCATGCGGGAAGAGGCTGTACCGGCACAGACTGATATCAGCCCGGCCTGGCAAGGTTTAATTGGCCCTAACCAATGGCCAACGGTTTTACCCCAAATGCAAACCGAACTGCTGAATTGGCAACAGTCGCTGTCTGACATCACAGTCAAACTGATGCGCGCTCTAATGCAGGCTTTAGAACAACCTGCTGATGCTTTAGACGCCACCATCAAAGCTGGCCCATATCAGCATATGAAGCTGATCCGGTATCCGGGTGTGGATGCCAAAACGTCACAGAGCAAACAAGGTGTGGGCGCTCATAAAGATCCGGGGTATCTGACCTTAGTGGTGCAGGATGATCAATCAGGTTTAGAAGTAGAAACCGAACAAGGTTGGGTTTCTGTTGCTCCGCTGCCAGGTGCTTTTGTCGTCAATATTGGTGAGCTGCTGGAACTGGCGTCCAATGGCTACTTAAAAGCCACCCTGCACCGTGTGGTCAGCCCAAATTCGGGTGTAGAGCGTTACTCCTGTGCCTTTTTTATGGCGGCTCAACTGGACGCTACTGTGCCTTTATTGCAGTTGCCGTCTCATTTAGCTGACGAAGCCAAAGGTCCGGCCAGCGATCCAACTAACCCATTGTTTTATCAGGTCGGCCAGAATGTGCTAAAAGGACGGTTACGTTCACACCGTGATGTGGCTGCGGCTCATTACGCAGAGTTAGCAAAAGCTGTCTAAGCTCAGTTTAAACATACATAACTCCCCAAAGTCATTGGAGTTGCAGCGCGGCGACAAGTAGTCGAGCCCCCGGGAGCATAGGTGCGCTATGTGACTGGGGCGAGAATGCACAGTCAACAAAGCTGCGGCTTCAGCTAAGAAGGGGAAAAAGTGACAGCCGGGCCAACCTGGCTGAACTATTAATAAAATAAAACCAAGGTTTATTATGAAATTCCGTACTTTAAGTATTCATGCCGGGCAACAACCAGACCCCAGTACCGGCGCTTTAGCCACACCAGTCTATTTCACCAGCACCTTTAGTTACGGTACAGCCGAAGAAGGTCAGGCGCGTTTTTCAGGTCAGAATCCGGGTTATATCTACAGCCGTTTTGCCAACCCTACCACTGCAGCTTTAGAGCAAAAACTGGCAGCCCTTGAAGGCGCAGACGAAGCTTTAGTGGTCGCCAGCGGTATGGCGGCTGTCAGCGCCATTATGTATGCGCTGACCAATGCAGGGGATGAAGTGGCTTTTATCGACCCTGTCTACGGCGGTACTGATGCCTTTTTACGTAATACCTTAACCCGCGCCGGTGTCACCTTAAGCCGTTACAGCAGCGATAAAGACTTTGCCGAACGGGTGAAACCCAATACCAAAGTGGTGTTATTTGAACCTGTTACCAACCCGACTTTAAAAGTGATCGACAGCCGTATTGTGATCGAAGCGGCGCGTAAAGTCGGTGCTTTGGTGATTTGTGACAATACCTTTTTAACCCCTTATTTATTCCGTCCGCTGGAGATAGGTGCTGATATTGTGATGCACAGCGGCACTAAATATCTGTCTGGCCATGGTGATATTATTGCCGGCATAGTGGCAGGACGCAGCGAGCTGATGCAGAAAATCCGTACTGTGGCGCTGAAACATATAGGTTCACCTATAGGGCCACAGGAAGCTTATTTGCTGCAACGTGGCGTAAAAACCCTGACCTTGCGGATGGATGCTCATAACGACAACGCCCGTAAAGTGGCAGACTTTTTAGCAGCTCATCCTAAAGTGGCCAAAGTTTATTACCCGGGTCATGCCAGTCATCCGGGCCATCAGGCGATAGCAGACACTGCCACTGGTTTTGGTGGCATGGTGGCTGTGGATATCGAAGGTGGTTTTGCCAAAGCCGCCGTATTTTTGAATCACCTGCAGTTATTTGCGCAGGCCGTAAGCTTAGGTGATGTGGAAAGCCTGGCTTGTCATCCTGCCAGCACTACTCATGCCGCTATGACTGCAGAAGACAGACATAAAGCCGGTGTCAGCGAAAATCTGGTGCGCCTGAGCATAGGTGTCGAAGATGCGGATGATTTAATAGCCGACTTAGCACAGGCTCTGTCGAAGCTATAAGCTGGGTCAGAGCCTTGGCTCTGACCCAGATATCTGGTACCAGCATTAGGCCGATTACCGACTTTTATGAAAGGGTCACAGCTAACAGCTCTGACCCTTATTCATTTCTGAACTATCAAATACGAATTTCTTTCTTTTTAAGAATATAAATATCCTCTACATTCATCTCAAGCGTCCAGACGGCTAAAACTTAATGCAGGTACAGTCGCTGGACCCGAAGCCTCCACCATCAAAGCTTCGTTTTGACCAAAAGATATCCAGGAACATAAAAAACTAAAAATACGAACTGACCGGAACGCCGGAGGTTACAACAAAACTTGCGGAGAATGTTATGTCAGCTCAGTACTACGGTTTACACAGCAAAGCCAGAACCAGCCCAACCCGTTTCTATAAAGCCTTTAAACTGGCCAGCCTGACCGCAGCTTTGTTGGTCAGCTTACCCAGCCAGGCCGGTTTCCCGACTATTTACGGCAAAATTAATGTCAGTGCCCAGCAGTATGATTTCGAAAAGTTAGATTTTCCCCAAACCACACCAGCCACTACTCCTGTTAGCTATCAGCATATTGGCGCAACCAGCATAGCAGATGAGCTGGACAATACCTCAGTGGAAAGCAATGCATCCCGTTTTGGTATCCGGGGTGATTTAGACGTGTCGGCCGATCTGAAAATTATTTATCTGGTGGAATACGGCATAGACACAGACAACGGCACCAATGCCAATGGCCGTGAACTGACTCAGCGCAATATCTACGCCGGCTTGCAAGGCGAATGGGGTACGCTGCTGCTGGGTAAAAACGATACGCCTTTAAAGACCCTGCAAACCAATACAGTAGTACGGGGCGACATCGACCGTTTTAACGATGCAGCTTTAGCCGATATCGGCAGTTATCTGGTTGGTGAAAACCGTGCCGATAACGTGATTCAATACAACTCGCCTATTTTCCTTGAAGGTTTTGAATTCAGTTTTGCCGCAGTACAAAGCGAAGAAACAGGTATAGCGGTCAACGCCAATAATCCACAGGATGACAGTGATTTAGCCAGTGGTTATTCCAGTGCTTTAACTTACGGTAAATCCAAATGGTTTGTTGGTGTCGCCGTCGACAGCAATGTAGCCACTACAGACGCTATTCGGGTTTTAGGCGAAGTAGCGGTTGGCCCTGTGAAATTAGGCGCTATTTACCAAACGGCAGAAGCCCATAAAGACACAGACCGTATTAGCCCCTTCTCGACTTTTGTTGGCTCTTCGGTCTCCACTGCAGGTGCACAAAATGGCCTGAACCCTATCAGCGAATGGGACGGAGCTTCAGGCAATGCCTTTATTGAACAGGATGGTTATGTGCTGAACGCGGCCTGGAAAGTTGCAGGTCCATGGACAGCAAAAGTTCAGTACGGTAGCTCAACTTCAACCCCAGCCAACAGCAGTTATGGTGATGTGGATCTGACAGCTCTGGCTTTGGGTGTGGATTACAAATTAAGTGATGCCGCACGGCTTTACAGCTACTACGCTCAGTTAGAAACTGAGGGTGACAGAGCAATTGGTACAGTAAAACCAAAAGACAGCACTCTGGCTTTGGGCCTGGATTTCAGATTCTGAACACTCATTTAACAGGAGAATTTTATGCAAAGTATCAAAAGTAAATTACTGCTGGCCGCTACTGTACTGAGCTTAAGTTCAGGCTTGATGGCCAAAGAGATTACCTTACTGAACGTGTCGTACGACCCGACCCGCGAGTTATACCGGGATTACAACAAAGCTTTTTCAGCCTACTGGCAGCAAAAAACCGGCGATAGCGTTAAAGTTGAACAGTCGCACGGTGGCTCAGGCAGCCAGTCCCGTTCTGTGATTGATGGTTTAAGGGCTGACGTAGTGACTTTAGCTTTATCCGGCGATATAGACCCGCTGGCCAAAGTTGGTAAGTTGTTACCGGAAAACTGGGAAAGCCGTTTAGCCGACAGCAGTGCACCTTACACCTCCACTATTGTATTTCTGGTGCGCAAAGGTAATCCGAAAAATATCAAAGACTGGGACGATTTGGTGAAAGAAGGGGTCGAAGTGATCACTCCGAATCCAAAAACCTCAGGTGGTGCCCGCTGGAACTATTTAGCAGCCTGGGCTTATGCTGAACAAAAATATGGCTCAGAAGATGCCGCCAAAGACTTCGTCAGCAAGCTGTTTAAAAACGTGCCCGTACTGGATTCAGGCGCCCGTGGCTCAACTACTACTTTTGTGCAGCGTGGTATAGGTGATGTGTTATTGGCCTGGGAAAACGAAGCCTTTTTAGCTGTCAATGAATTAGGCAAAGACAAAATTGAAATCGTAGTGCCGTCCTTGTCTATTCTGGCTGAGCCTTCAGTGGCTGTCGTAGATAAAAACACAGAAGCCAAAGGCACCACCGAAGTGGCGACAGCCTACCTGCAGTATCTGTACAGCAAAGAAGGCCAACAACTGGCAGCCAAACATTACTACAGACCCCGTGACAAAGAAGTCGCAGCAGAGTACAGCAAACAGTTCCCACAACTGAAGCTGGTGACTATTGCCGACTTTGGCGGCTGGCAAAAAGCCCAACCACAACACTTTGGTGACGGCGGCGTTTTTGATCAGATTTATAACTAGTCAACACAGACAAAAAAGCGACAGTAAACAGCTGTCGCTTTTTGTCATAGACCTCAAAATAATTGGAGCTGCAGCGCGGCGGCAAGTGATTGAGCCCCCGGGAGCATAGTATCCCTATGTGACTGGGGCGAGAGCGCGTAGCCAACAAAGCTGCAGTTTCAAGTATGAAGAGGATAACCACAAAGGAGGTTCCTTATCTTGAAAAAATCATCCTGGCTAAAGCCCACAGTATTACCCGGCTTTGGCTTATCACTCGGTTTTGCCACCTTTTATTTAAGCGTCATAGTGCTGCTGCCTTTGGCTGCCTTGCTGGGCCAGAGCCTGACCTTAAGCTGGGCCGAGTTTTGGAAAGTAGTGGCCAGCGACAGGGCTATTGCCAGTTATCAGCTGACCTTTGGCGCCTCTTTTATTGCAGCAGCTGTCAATCTGGTGTTTGGTTTAATAGTGGCCTGGGTGTTAGTACGCTACAACTTCTTTGGTAAAAAGGTGATAGATGCTTTGGTCGACCTGCCTTTTGCTTTACCTACAGCAGTAGCAGGCATAGCCTTAACCGCCATTTATGCGCCCAATGGCTGGATTGGCCAGCATTTAAGCGCTTTGGGGATCAAATCCGCTTACAGCCCTTTAGGGGTAACTTTAGCGCTGATTTTTATCGGTTTACCTTTTGTAGTGCGTACAGTGCAGCCTGTGCTGGAAGATTTGGAAAAAGAAATTGAAGAAGCTGCCGCCAGTTTAGGTGCCAGCCGCTTACAAACTTTCTGCCGTATTTTATTCCCTGCTTTGTTGCCTTCTTTGCTGACAGGTTTTGCTTTGGCCTTTGCCCGTGCTGTAGGCGAATACGGTTCAGTGGTCTTTATCAGCGGCAATATGCCGATGAAAACGGAGATCACGCCACTTTTGATCATGACCCGCTTAGAACAGTTTGATTATGCAGGTGCCGCCGCCCTTGGCTCAGTGATGTTATTGATTTCCTTTATTTTATTGCTGCTGATTAACCTGCTTCAACACTGGAGCAATAACAGACATGGAGCAAAAGCATGAGCAGTATCCCACTTCATTCACCACATCCTGCTGCCGCAGCTTTACGCAAAGCCACCACAGAACCTTTGTGGGTTCGTCTGCTGTTAACCGGCATAGCTTTGTTATTTTTAGCCTTATTTCTGGTGCTGCCCCTTATTATTGTGTTTAGTGAAGCTTTTGCCCGGGGTGCAGAACTCTACTGGGCGTCAATCAGCGAACCCGCCGCTTTACATGCGATCAAACTGACACTGATAGCAGCTGCTATTGCCGTGCCCTGTAACGTGATTTTTGGTCTGGCCGCCAGCTGGGCCATCGCCAAATTTCAGTTTAAAGGCCGGCAGTTGCTGATCACCTTAATAGACCTGCCAATAGCAGTCTCGCCTGTGATTGTAGGTTTAAGCCTGATGCTGATTTTTGGCGCCCGGGGTTATTTAGGTGACTGGCTGATGGACCATGATGTTCGCATTATGTTCGCTGTGCCTGGCATAGTGCTGGCGACTATTTTTATTACCTTTCCTTTTGTTGCCCGTGAGCTTATTCCACTGATGCAGGAACAAGGCCGGGAGCAGGAAGAAGCGGCTTTAACTTTAGGCGCCAATGGCTGGCAAACCTTTTTCCGTGTCACTTTACCTTCAGTGAAATGGGCTTTGTTGTACGGCGTGATTTTAGCCAACGCCCGTGCTATGGGTGAGTTTGGTGCTGTCAGTGTAGTGTCTGGGAAAATTCGCGAGCAAACCAACACCATGCCGCTGCATATCGAAATTTTGTACAACGAATATCAGTTTGCCGCCGCTTTTGCCGTCTCCTCGTTGTTGGCCTTGCTGGCGTTGGTCACACTGCTGCTGAAATCCTTATTGGAATACAAAGCAGCCAAAGATTTAGCCGGTGCACAACAAGCCCATTAACCTTTTCTGGCAGCAGCGACTGATCAGCGAAATTCCAGACTGGAAAATCCGCTGGTGAGTTGCTGCAGTTGGCCGCTTTGCAAAAAGTGTTTGGCTTGTTCGTCCCGCTTTAAATAGGCCGCAAATTGGTGCCGCATTGAATAATGCAGTCCACGTCATCAGCATCCACTTCATAAATAGCGTCCACCACCTGCTTGATCGAGGTTTCGGCTATCGCCGTGGCTGAAGGCCGGTTCAGGCCTTTGACCTTATGCACTTCAAAGCCGATATCACTGAAAAAGCGGATCACGTTTTCATCACCCACCTGAGGATAGGGCGTAATGACAGAGATCTTCTTACAGCCAAATTTTTCCAGCGCGTCTTTAGTGGCCCCGGCCCCGGTGGTTAAACCCAAATCACCAATCTGGTTTTTAATATCACGTTCAAAAGCAATATTGCCCTCCAGGCCACCCCAAAAGGTCTCAGCCGACATGCCAAGCATAATGTGATTTACCTTGGCACTGAGTACGTTACGAATGGAGTAAGGGATCTCACCACGCATAATTTCCAGAAAACGTTCAAACACCTGGTTGTCGGTTTCACCTGTTTTGGCCACTTCATCGGCCCAGTTACGTAACTCAATAAAAAAGCGCGACGGGTGCCAGGTTACGCCATCAATACGTAACTTCTGCAGGTCATACTCCACTCCAGTGTTGGTGGAAGGAATAATGACGCCAATTTGAGCACGGCGTGCTATTTGGTAGTTATCCATGAAAACTCCTTAATTCGCTGCGCAGCAAAGCTGCCTGATGCTGAAAATCCAGATATATTGCCAACTTTGACCTAATGATATACCATTTAAAACAATTCAAAGCTATAGAATTTATCCGGGATCAACAAGCACAGGTGCAGAGGAACTGAAGACAGCAGCAAAACAGGCGTAAAACAGCATTCAGAACTAAACAATCAGAGAGAACAAAGGTTAAACAGATCCGATCCGTCATTATCTGCGTTTAACTAAAGTATAATCTTTGTTATAATTGTTCTAACTCTATAACATAGTAACTTGCTATTTTTTTAAGCGTTTCACAAAAACCGGTGACTCGGGCTATGCTGAGTGCAACTGAATAAAACTCACTGCCCCGGTAAAATCACCCTCAAAAAGAATGAGCTTATGACATTTGAACAACTGTTAGCTGATCCACGCTTAAAACAAGCCATCTTAAGCGACGTACCTACTCCGCTGTACCATCAGGTGTATTTGTTTCTGAAGGAAAAAATTCATCTGGGCGAGATCCCTTATGGCGAAAAAATGCCAACAGAGCATCAATTATCCGATGTATTTGGGGTATCCAGAATTACCGCCAAACGCGCTATGGATGAGTTGGCCGAAGAAGGTTATATCAGCCGTCACAGAGGCAAAGGTTCCCATGTGACCTATAAGCATCGTGCCGAGCAGTTAAACGCCCCTATTTCCGGTTTACTGGAAAGCCTTGCCATTATGGGCCGTGAAACTCAGGTGCAGTCACTGATGTTCCGCAAAGCTATTCCGCCACTGGATATTCAGGAGCGTTTTGGTATTGATGGCGAAACCCAGCTGATCCAATCACAACGGGTACGTTTGTCAGACGGCATACCTTTTGGTTACTACGGCAGCTGGACCCGTGATATAGGCAATGTGTACAGCGAAGAAAACCTGCTGAAAATGTCACGTATGGATATCTTCCGTATGGCCGGTATTGAGCTGCATCTTGGCAAAGTGAAACAGTCCGTGACTGCAACTTTGTCGAATGTGGATACCGCCATGCACTTAGGTATTCCGACAGGTAAACCACTGCTGGTACTGGACCGTTCCATGTACGACAAAAACGGCGAACTTTTTGATCATATGTATGCCGTATACCGCCCGGACCAATACCAGTTTGAGATGGAATTTTCGATGAAGTAACACCGCAGCGCTGGCACTCTGCTGCGTTGCGGCCCAAGTCTCTGGCCCTGAGGCCATTAAAAAGGAACTGAGAGCAGGTAAGTACTGCAATAACCAACAAAGGCGTACCAAACAGCGACGCGCTTACAACAATCCAACTGCGATTGCGGGGCCTGTTTGAAGCTACATTAATCACCATTATCAGTGATCAATTAAAATAATCTCCGTCAAAGCGCTATATTCACCGTTATTGGTGATTATAGTGGTGCTTTGCAAAAACCGGCCTATAATCACCATATTCAGTGATTAATTGAGCAAGGCCTTTTCTATCATGGCAAAAAGAGTCACAGTTTCAGACAGGCCTGAGTCAGCCTTTATCAATAATGCAGAGACTTTGGGGCAACTGATCAAAGCAAAGCGAACAGAACTCGGCATGAAATTAGCCGACTGTGCTGCGCTCTGTGGCATTGGCATTAACACCTTGTCACGCATAGAAAACGGCAACGCCAATTGCACCTTAGCAGCAGTGTTAGCGGTAATAAACGGCTTAGGTATTAAGCTGACCTCAAAAGAGTTAACGCCGACAACG
>CAMLSF010000107.1 GCA_946482615.1 uncultured Chromatiaceae bacterium
TGAGGTGGGTATGAATCTGTTAAGTCGGTTGCATAAAGCTCCGATCCGGGTATTGCGGTTACAACGGCGTAAAAGTATGTCGCGTATTCGCTTTAGCATGATCCGACTGCGGATGGCTTTGTCACAGGAAACCGATGAAACCAGACGTATGCTGATTATTTATCAGCGTTCGTTACAGGGAAAAGCCACACAAGCGGAATTAAAGTTTGCCAACCATCAGTTGGTGGACGTGTTAAGGGCTACAGGTTTAGGCATTTTCGCCGTTCTGCCTTTTGCCCCTATTACCATTCCTATCCTGATTAAACTTGGTCGTAAACTGGGCATAGAAGTCTTGCCAAGCTCCTTTCAGCCTAAAGCGGATAAACCGAAAAAACTGCCGGATTACGAGTCTTAGCCGCAGCCTTCAACTCTTAGAACTTCTGAACTTCTTCAGTAACTGATCCTGCTCAAACCACACCACAATAATCAGTGAAATCGCAAAAGGGATCAGCAGGTAAAATAAGCGGAATACCAATAAAGCGGCAATCACATCGGCCGGGTTAACATCAGGCAAGGCCAGCAAAAACATCACCTCCAGTACACCTAAACCACCAGGCGCGTGAGATAACAAAGCGGCAGAGAAAGATGCGAGGAATATGCCCAACACCATAAAATAACCTGGGTTACTTTGCTCCGGCAGAGCGTAATAAATAATGGCGGCAGCAGCTAATAATTCCAGTGGAGCTACGACCAGCTGGCGACACACCAGTGAAAAACGGGGGTACTCCAGCTTCAGCTTCCATAAGTTGATACAGCGTTTTTTCGCCAGGCTACCCCATAAATACAAAGCAACCAGAAACAACATGCCAGCGCCCAGCAGGAAAGCTATCCATTCAGGTATGGCTTTGTGAAAGTGAGCAGGTAAGCTGGGTTCGACCATCAAAGCTATACCGCCCAATAAAATACTGCCAAGGGCAAAGGTAAAAGAGCAAAAGGCAACCAGAATACCTACTTCGCCTGCGGTTAACCCTTGTGAACGATACGCTCTGTAGCGCACTACAGCGCCGGAAAATACCGAAGCCCCAAGGTTATGGCCTATGGCATAAGCAGTGAAAGAGGCGATGGAAATAAAGGTCCAGGAGACTTTTTTGCGCAGATGAGATAAAGCCAGCCGGTCGTAACCTGCTAAGGCGACATAAGCAAAAACTGTCGCTAATGCAGCCATCAGCCAGCCATGCAAAGAAATGGCTTCGAGGCTGAGCACTACATCTTCATAAGAGATATCTTTGAGCTGCTCGAGCAGCACATAGACTGAAAATGCTACAGCGGCCAAACCTAACAGCGGCCAGAAGTAGTCTTTTTTTATCATCATTTCAATCCTTGTCTGATCGCTTGTTTTCGCCTTGCGGGCGAAAAGGGCAACACAACCATGACGTGTCTTGCGTGTCTGTTATTATTCATTACGGCGCTTACGCCATGAACCAGACTTTATGGTTATAACAACAGGTCAATAGCCAAACTAATAGCAGTAGCCAGTGCCAAAGGTATATCTCAACATCCGTAGCCTGCTTTGGCAAGCTAAGCCGTGCTTTTCTGTAACTGCTTGGTTAAAACTACAGCAAAACCGGCCCCTCACTTGATCAGGACCGGTATTTTGTTTCTTAAGCTAACTGCCCTGAATGGTCATGACCGCCACTATGGCAATCAGCACAGGAGACACAATAGCCGCTAATAACCAGTAAATTTTTTGCACTGCACCCGGCACTTCGCCTGCGAGTATGGCCTTAATTTGTGGCCAGACACGCCAGCCAACAAAAGTAGCGGCAAACATACCACCCAAAGGCATCAACACATTGGATGCCATAAAGTCCATTGCATCAAATGGGGTTTTTCCGAAAATCGTAAAACTTTCCATGCCACCGCCAAAAGATAAAGCGGCAGGAATACCCAGTACTATGTAGTTCACTATAGCCACCAGAACAGTCGCAATTTTGCGATCCATACCATATTCATCAATCAGGAAAGCCACTACAGGTTCCAGTATTGAAATAGAAGAAGTGACAGCAGCAAACAGCAGTAAACAGAAGAAAATTAAAGCTAACACCTGACCACCAGCCATTTGGGCAAAAAGTGCCGGCATAGTAATAAAGGTTAAACCTGGACCAGCTGCAGGGTCGACGTCAAAGGCAAAGACCGCGGGCAAAATCATTAAACCAGCCAAAACCGAAGCCATAGTAGCTAAACCGGCAATCCATAAACCCGCGTTGACCACTTTAGTTTCAGGGCTTAAATAGGAGCCATAAGCCACCATTAAACCGGCGCCTACAGACAGCGAAAACACTGCCAAACCTAAAGCATCCAGCACCATTTTAATGCTCAGTTTGCTCCAGTCCGGGGTAATAAAATACATCACACCTTCCATAGCTCCCGGTAAAGTCAGGCTGCGCCACACCATCACCAGCATCAGCACAAAAAGTGCAGGCATCAGAATTTTACAAATACGTTCAATACCAGCCTGCACACCAGCTATCACAATCACGGCAGTGACTATCATAAACAAGGCGGTGTAGATTAAAGAGGCGGTTGGGTCGGCAATAAAGTTGGTAAAGGTATCACTTAATACTTTGGCGTCTGTCGTCAACACTGTGCCTTGTATGGTTTGCACTATATAGGCTATGGTCCAGCCACCCACCACACAATAGAATCCCAGTATTAAAAATACCCCGAGCACCGACAGCCAACCGGCGACATGCCAGTAACCTTTACCTAAAGCACGGTAAGCAGAAGTGGCCGATTTTTTCGCAGTGCGGCCAATCATCATTTCGGCCAGTAACATCACCACGCCGACTGAAAACACACAGGCCAGATAAACTAATAAAAATACGCCGCCACCATTGGCACCGGCAACATAAGGGAATTTCCAGATCGCACCAAGGCCCACTGCCGAGCCCGCTGCCGCTAATATAAAGCCGATACGCGAACCCCAGCTGCCGCGTGTTGTAGAGTTAGTCATGCTTATCTCTTATTTAGTTATAGTTTTTTTGGACCTTGTATCTGCTGACCTGATAATACAAGCAGGGCTAGTCCGCAAGTCACAGAAGTTACACCTTGGTGCAGCAGCAAGATAGAGGAAATCTGTGTCAAAAAGCAACCAAAAATCCGTCGCTGTCATTAATCTATCGTTAAACTCAAGTAAAACATTGAACGAAAATGCCTGAAACACCGTTCTTGTAGGAGAGAGTAGCAGTTCGCTTAGGAGTCACTGATGCGTTTAAAACTAATAATCTGGATTGTCATGATGGTTTCTAGCTTAACTTTTGGCCTGGCCAATGTATCTGCCCGCACCAACAGCGTCGAGTTTCCCGTGGGTTTACCCTGGTTAAATGTGACAGAACCACTGACGATGCAACAACTCAAAGGCAAAGTGGTGTTGCTGGATTTCTGGACCTACGGCTGTGTGAACTGTATTCACGTGATCCCCGACCTGCAGAAGCTGGAACAAAAGTATGGCCATCAACTGGCGGTTATTTCAGTGCATTCCCCTAAATTCGACAATGAAAAGCAGCTAAGTACCTTAAGCTCCATAGTGCGGCGTTACGGTATGCAACATGCTGTGGTCAATGACGTTGATTTCCAGCTGTGGCGTTCTTATGCAGTACGGGCCTGGCCGACTTTTGTGCTGATAGGCCCTGATGGTAAATACGTGGGCCAGACGTCTGGTGAAGGCCGGTATGACATACTGGATCAGGCGATAGAGCAGTTATTGGCCGAGTTTAAAGGCGAGCCAAATCTGAAGCCTCTGCCTATTAAATTACTGGAGCCGCTGGATACTGAGCTGGCTGCGCCGGGCAGCCTCACTGTGGATGAGCGTTATATCGCCATCAGCGATACACTGCACCACCAGATAGTAGTGTTGGATCATCAGGGCAAACTGGTCAAGCGTTTGGGCTCAGGCATAGCTGAGTTAAAAGATGGCCATAGCGACAGCAGCGCTTTTTCTTCTCCTCAGGGGTTAGTGCTGACGGACAAAGCCCTGTATGTAGCGGATACAGGCAACCATGCGATTCGCCGTATTGATCTTACGACATTCCAGGTGACAACCATTGCAGGTAACGGTGAACTGGCTCAGGGCCGGTTAATTCCGGGCAAAACGCCAACTCAGCTGTCCTTGCGTTCGCCCTGGGATTTAGCTTTGGATAAAACCACTTTGTATATCGCCATGGCAGGCAGTCATCAAATCTGGACTCTGGATTTGCAAAGCTCTGAACTCAAAGCTTTTGCCGGCACAGGGCAGGAGGCTTTGCTGGACGGTAAACGCGCTGACGCAGCTTTTAACCAGCCCAGCGGGTTAGCCTTAAGAGGCGATAAGTTATGGGTGGCTGATGCAGAAGCCAGTGCTGTACGGCAAATAGATTTAAGTTCTGGCAAGGTAGAGACCTTAGTGGGGCAGGGTTTATTCGAATTTGGCTTAAAAGACGGCGGCTTTAAGCGTGCTTTGTTGCAGCACAACAAAGACGTAGTGTCGCTGGATAAAAATACGCTGGCTGTGGCTGATACCTACAATCACAAAATCAGGTTATTGGATTTAGACGAAAAACAGGTGATGACGCTGAGTTTAGGCACAGAGCTGAATGAACCCGGTGGTCTGGCGGTCTTTAATGGGGAGCTGTACATAGCTGACACCAATAACAATAGAATTTTACGCTGGCATGTAAAAGAGCAAAAGCTGACTGAAGTTCAGGTTCCGGCTGCAGCAAAAAAGCCTGCTGAGCCAAAGTAAGTGGAGTCTGTACGCTGATGTGGTTACACTGGAACCAGAAAATCCGGGAAACTCAAGATGCGTTTAGATAAGTTTATATGTGATTGTACCGGTCTGACCCGTAGTCAGGCCGGTAAAGTAATACGGCAAAAACTGGTGACAGTAAACGGAGAACTGGCCAAACAACCCGCTTTGCAACTGAAAGCTTCTGATCAGGTGTTTTTGGATGGAGAACATCTGGAGCTGATTGGCCTGCGTTATATAGTCATGCACAAACCTGCAGGTTATGTCTGTTCCACTGAAGATCCGGACCACAACACAGTATTCACCTTAATGGATGAACCACTTCTGGAGCGTTTACATACGGTAGGCCGCCTGGATTTGGATACCACAGGTATGGTGCTGATCACGGACGATGGCCAGTGGTCGCACAAAATCAGCTCCCCTAAACATCACTGCGCCAAAACTTACCGTGTCTGGCTGGCCGATCCTGTGCCTGAATCTGCGATAAAAGAATTTGCTGAAGGCGTTATGTTACGTGGCGAAAAAACCTTAACTAAGCCCGCAGAGCTGGTGATAGTCGACCCGCATCAGGCCCTGTTGACCATCAGCGAGGGCCGTTACCATCAGGTCAAACGTATGTTTGCCGCTATAGGCAACAAGGTAGAAAAACTGCACCGCGAACAAATTGGCGACCTGCCATTGGATCCGGATTTAGCTGAAGGCGAATACCGTTATTTAACCGACGAAGAAGTGGCTTTATTCCGCTAGTTCATCTGCAATTCAGCAGCTTTAGTTATAATTAGGCGCAACAGGGCAGCAAAAGCAAAGAACGGCATAGTCTGTTACAACTTTTTACCTGATGTATGAACACTTCGCCTTGGTCTGCAACGTGCTGTCCGTTAAACTACGCAGGTCTAATTTCACTTCGTGTTATGGAGTTTGTATGTCAAAAATGAAAATCGCTGTAGCTATGTTAGCTGTTGGTACTTTGATGTTGTCAGGCTGTTCAGCCACTCATACGGCGATCAGCAAAAGGAATTTGCAAGTTCAGACCAAGATGAGTGACACCATCTTTTTAGACCCTGTTGCAGATGATAAACGCACTGTATTTATCCAGGTACGTAATACCTCGGATCAGCAAGGTTTGTCGATCGAACCTCAGATCATCGAAGCTGTGCAGGCTAAAGGTTACCGTGTAGTACGTGACCCGGAACAAGCCAACTTCTTATTACAGGCTAATGTGTTACAGGCCGGTGAAACCGACCTGCGCTCACAAAATGAAGCCTTTGGCAGTGGTTTTGGTGGCGCCTTAGTGGGTGGTGCTATTGGTAACCAGTTTGGTAGTGGCAGTGGTCGTGCTGCAGCTACAGTAGGTGGTGCCTTAATAGGTTTAGCTGCTGATGCGCTGGTCAAAGATGTTCATTACAGCATTATCACCGACCTGCAAATTTCTGAGCGTGCGAAAAAAGGTGTGGTGGTGCTGGAAGAAAACAAAGCCAGCTTAAAACAAGGCAACAGTGGTTATAAAAATGTTTCCTCTACAGAAGAGACTGAGTGGAAACGTTACCAGACCCGTATTTTGTCTACTGCCAACCAGGTCAATATGGAATACGCCGAAGCTGAGCCTGAACTGGTAAAAGGTTTGATGCGCTCTATTTCAGGTATTTTATAAAACCTAAGGTTTGAGTACGGCGTTTTTAGTTCAAGTTTTAATTTCCCAGTGGCCGCTGTGTTGTTGTCTTCGGCGGCCATTTTTTATGCTCTGCTGTCCTGCAGAGCACCCTCCGGGCCATCGTTCCTGACGATTTTGTACTCGGGCTATTCCGCCTTGCTCTTCTTTGAAAGTTTTTGGCTGATCCTCCTGTCTCTATTTGCAGTATTTAGTGCAGTGATTCAGAAAGGATGTGCCATGACCAAAATTACTTTGTCTTTATTGCTGGCGTTAAGCCCGGCCTTGCATGCTGCTGAACAGGCGACAGCTGATCAATTAATTACCGCCTTTGCCAAAGTGTTTGGCGAACATAAAGGTGAGCGTAAAGGTCATGCCAAAGGCTTTTGTGCTGTGGGTACTTTTCAGGCTTTACCTGATGCAAAAAACTTCAGTTCAGTCGCCTGGTTATCCGGTGAAACTGTGCCTGTGACTGCCCGTTTTTCTATGGCTGGGGGTAATCCTAAAGCGCCGGAAAATGGCCGCACGCCCCGTGGTTTAGGCTTGCAGCTAAAAACCGCCAATGGTCAGCTGCAGCACTTTACTATGTTAAGCACGCCGGTTTTTGGCGCCAAAGATCCGGAAAATTTTTTAGCTTTGTTAAATACACTTATTCCGGATCCAGCCACTGGTAAAGCTGATCTGGCCAAAGTTCAGGCCTTTCGTGCTGCTCATCCGGACACCCAACCTCAGGCTGAGTATTTAGCGAAAAACTCGCCACCCTGGAGCTACGCCACAACACCTTATTTTGGTATTCATACCTTTTTTATCAAAGACAACAGTGGTGCAGAGCAAAAAGTACGCTGGCACTTTGTGCCCAAAGATGGTGTAAAAGGTTTAACAGAAGCTGAAATCAAAGCCCCCCCAACAGACTTTTTACAACAGCGGCTGGCGGAACGTTTAGCCAAAGGCCCCACAGAGTGGACTATGCAGCTGGTGCTGGGTGAGGCTGGGGACACAGAAACCGATCCATCCGTATTATGGCCTAAAGAGCGTAAAACTCTGGATATAGGGTTGTTGTCTATCACAGAGCAAGGCGGAGAGGCTTGTACAGGTCTTAACTTTGATCCCAATGTGCTTAGTACAGGTTTGCGTGCCAGCGCCGACAGAGTACTGCAAATGCGCTCTCCGGCTTATGCCATCTCTTTTGGCAAGCGTTTAACCAACCAATGACAGCATTTAACGCTATACCCAAGTTGCTTGACGTTTCGGCGAGGCGACAAGCCAGTGAGACCCCAGGAGCATAGTTAACCTATGTGACTGGGGCTCAATGGTGCAGTCAACAAAGCAGCAACTTCAAAGACGACGGGTATAAAATGAATGCACCTTTCGGGTGCATTCGTATGCAGTCTGGCCCTGTGGCTGGAATTTGACTAAGCTGGGTCAAATTCAAAAAAACAGGGATCTTCGAATGCTGAATAAATCATTGCTCGCCTTAGCTTTAGCGCTGGCCTTAACAGGCTGTGGCAAAGCGCCGGAACAAGCCGCCACCACTGCGGTGGATACCCCGGCTGCTGTTACCCAAACTGTTGCTCAAAGTACAGAAGCAACACAAGCCTGGTGGCAGGATGCAGTGTTTTATCAAATCTGGCCCCGCAGTTTTTACGACACCAACGGCGATGGTACGGGCGATTTTAAAGGCATCGAAGCCAAGCTGCCGTATTTGCAGGACTTAGGCATTAACGCCATTTGGTTAACGCCTATGTTTGAAGCCCCTTCTTACCATGGCTACGACTTCACCGAATTTTATGAAGTAGAACAAGATTACGGTTCTATGCAGGATTTTGAGCAGTTGGTGCAGGCGGCCAAAGCCAAAAATATTAATATTATCCTCGATTTAGTCATCAACCATATCTCTGACAAACACGACTGGTTCCAGCGTTCTGCCAAAGGCGAAGCCCCTTATAAAGACTATTTTGTCTGGCGTGATGAAATGCCAACAGATGGCTGGGGTCCGGCCTGGAGTACAGAAGTCAAACCTGAAGCTGTCTGGCATTACAACGAAGAGCGCAAAGCGTATTACTATGCCGCTTTTGGCGCCTCACAACCGGATCTGAATTTAAAACACCCTGATGTGATAGCCGAAATGAAAAAGATGGCCAAATTCTGGCTGGACAAAGGGGTTGCAGGTTTCCGTTTAGACGCTGTGCGTTATGTGCAGGAAGATGGTCCACAGCAACGGGCTGATACACAAGGCACTATCGACTACTGGGTCGACTTTACTCAGTATGTAAAAAGTGTCAAACCTGACGCTTATCTGGTGGCCGAAGCCTGGGTTGACTTGCCTATAGCGGCCAAATACTGGGGCGATGGCAAAGGGTTGGACGCAGGTTTTGATTTTGAGTTTGGTTACAAAGTGCTGGAGCTTCTGAACGTAGGCAAACAGAATGCCGAATTTGGCACTATGCAACAAGGTGCCGGCCCGCAAGCCGACAATCTGCTGATGGCTAATTTGCAACAACGTAAAACCACCTCAGCGCCTATGGAGTTTTTTAGCCCCTTCCTGACCAACCACGACCAGCCGCGTTTAAGCTGGCAAATAGGCCAGGACTTTAACAAAGCCAAGCTGGCCGCGGCTTTGTTATTCAGCTCACCCGGTACGACGTACATCTACTACGGTGAAGAAATTGCGCTGACTCAGGCCTCGGATAAAGAGCATTTACACCGCCGCTCTCCTATGTTCTGGGACAACAGCGCTCAGGCCGGTTTTAGTACAGCGGACAAAGTCTGGGTGCAAAGAGACGACTTATTCCCACCTCAGGCTGAAAGTAGCTGGTGGACACCTTTCCTGGCCGCTCAGCAACAGGGCCCGAATAATGTCGCAGCTCAGCAGGCCGATGCGAAGTCGGTCTGGTCTTTGTATAAATTCCTGATCCAACAAAAAGCCAAGCGTGCCGAGTTTGGTATAGCAGGAGATTACAAGGCAGAGTTTTTAGCCGAAGGTAAGTTACTGAAAATTGTCCGCTCTTTAGGGGATAAACAGAGCCTGATGCTGCTGAACTTATCGGCCGAAACTATGGCCGTTCCGGCTGATCTGGTGCCAGCCGGTATGAAGGCGACCTGGCAGGAAGATGAAACACCAGAGTTAAGCGCGCATCAGCTGCAAATCTGGCAAAACTAAATGAACATGGGGTCAGAACACATAAGTTATGCCTAACTTATGTGTTCTGACCCAATTTTAGGTCGATATAAAAACTGCTACCCTGCCCAGCTGTACTGTCAAAAGTTAAAGTGCCGCCATGTTTTTCCACTATAGATTTACTGATACTCAAGCCTAAACCTGTACCGCCAAAATTGCGTACATCTGAGGTGTCGGATTGACTGAAAGGCCTGAATATCAACGCCTTAAATTCGTCGTCTATACCGGGGCCCTGATCGATAATGGCGATACGAACCTGCTCATCCTGCTGTTGCACCTGGATCCTGACTGTTGAGTTGGCAAAAGAAAACTTAGCGGCGTTGGATAATAAATTCGCCAGTACCTGCATCAGGCGGTTGCTGTCAGCCCATAACCACAGATCATCAGGCACAGGGCTTAATTCCAGTGTCACCTGATGCTGTTCGGCATAACCGGCCATTTGCTCTACGGCGCAGTGCAGCAGTGGTTGAAGCTGAACTCTGGCAAAATGGAAATTCATTTGGCCTGCTTCAATTTTTTGCATATCCAGAATGTCATTAATCAGCCGGATCAGCCGTTGGCTGTTTTGCTCTGCCAGTTCCAGCATGGCATGTATTTTGGGGGGCACTTCCCCCAGGGCATTGCCCAAAATCAGCCCTAAAGCGCCGTGGATGGAGGTTAAAGGCGTGCGCAGTTCGTGACTGACAGTAGAAACAAAACGGTTCTTGAGTAAATCCAACTGCTTACGGGCGCTGATATCTTCATAGACGGCGATACCAAAAGTCAGTTCACCATGTTCGTTATAACCGGGTCGTCCCCAGGCTTGCATCTGGTGGCGAATACCGTCCCGCTCAATATCCATTTCCTCTGCCTGACAGATCTCCCCAGCCAAAGCTTTGGCTGCAGGCATTTGTTCTGCCGGATAAATATTGTCTGTGCCTGTGATAAAGGCTAAAGGTTGTGCCGGGAGCGGACCTAAAAGTTCTTCTGCGGCTTTGTTGTGGTAATAAGGCTGTTGGCTTTTATCCGAAACGACGACGCCCATAGGTAAGTCATCTATCCATTGTCGGAACTGGTGCTGAGTGGTGATCTGTAAGGATTCGGTGTAAGTGATAAAAGTACGGACCACGACAAAAAAGGCGATAAAGTTCACGATCAGGTAGGTGGCCCATGAAGCAGGGTCTGCCACATAACGGGTGACACTAACCGGAATATGCAGATAACCCAACATAAAACCCGTAGCTGTGCCGATCAGGCTGAACAAAGTTGCCAATGCCAGCGCCATGGCAACCTTGGCGTTGTACAGGACGTAGCCCACCACACAACTTAACACCAGCCACCAGACTCCGGGAGAGGCAAAGCCAAAAGTCAAAGCGCCGGGCAAACCTATCAGCCAAAATACCAGGATCAGCAACACACCTTTGCTGCGCAGAGGTATCTTGTGGCAGACAAAAGCCCCCGCAACTAAGGCCAGCCCCACTATTGCATGCACGGTATACACAGGTAGCCAACCCGTGTTCAGAGAACGGGCGACGGAAAGTGGCACTCCAATCAGTGCAATAAGCGCAAAGCTACGCCACAAGGAGTTGGTAAACTTGTGTCGGATTTCGCTGAGCTGACGCTGCAACTCAGTGGTGGAAGCGCTTTGGGACTGACTCAATAATCCAGGTCTCTGCATGGTTCATCAGTTCACTCTAACCAGCAGCGTAACAAGGTGCAATCTCTCCTTTTGTCTGAATGCAAAATAAAGCCGGACTATTCTGTCAGAGGGGCTGACAAACAAGCTTTGACAGCCTTTTTCTCAGCATAAATGCCGCAGGTTTGAAACTCTGCAGGCTTTCAACAGTCAGAACTTAGCCTTGTGTCCACAGCAGGCTCAGCACTGAGTGGCGATGCAAAAGTTTTGCTCTGATGGTTGCAACAATTTGTGAATTCAGACTACAACTAAAGAGTGCGCAGGCTGAAAAAAAGGTGTTAGTCTGAGTACGCAAATGAAAGTGTAAATGCTGTTTAACCAGAGTCGGAGAGCCTATATGCGCTGTTTTTGTATCAGTCTGTTGTTGTGGTTCAGCACTGTCACTTTTGCTGCTATCCATATGCCTGATCAGTTTATTGTGGATGGTGTACCTCATGAAGTTGACGGCAGCCCTCTGGAGAAGCTCTACCCGCCACAAGTAATATGGCAGAAACTACAAAATCAGCCGCAATGTGGTGTGGATCAACGAGGTTACAAAGGTGTCTGGGAACTCAAAGGCCAGCAACTCTTTCTGAACACCTTGCTGCAAAGTGACTGTAAAACCACAACAGCCAGCATAGATCCGCAGTTATTGTTCAATGAAAAACGCTATCCGCTTAAAGCTCAATGGTTTACCGGTGCTATCAAAGTTCCGTTGTCCGACAAAGATTATAAACATTGCCTGACTGATGAAGGCTCAGACGAAACTATTGGCTATGCCTATCTGGCGATGGTATACGAATTTATTGCTGGTGAACTGGTAAAGCAGTCAGAACAGATCGTCACTGAAAACTGGCAAAGGCCACGTAATAATTGTGCCGACGTGCCTACAGCCAGGGTTTAAGTTCTGGTTGTATCAAAAACCAAACATATCAGGGGTAGAACCCACATCGGCTTCAAGACTCTGATCCGGTTTGCCGGCAAGCCGGGCCGCATCGCGTCTGGCTCTGCGCTGTTCCAATAATTTCAGAATACGGGAGCGTTCTTCGACCGGTTTGTTGTGCCAGTTGAAGCGTTCGTCACGCGAGCGTAAGCAGCCGAGGCAATAACCTCTGCTATTGTTTTCGCAGACCCCAATACAAGGATTGGGTAAATCAAACAGCTCTAATTGATCCATTACACCAACAATCAACGCCACTCTGTTAAGATTCTGGCTTATTCTGCCTAAAATTGCAGCTTTTGTAATTTTTTTACAAAAATCGGCGAAAAGCAAAAATAGTTGTTGACTAAAGATGGTTAGACGGCTATTTCTATAGGCACAAATTTTCGGCACCTAACGTAAAAACACCGCCGAAGTAAAAAGATAAACTTAACCAAAGAGTTAACATTAAAAAATGCGTTTAGCTTCTATTCTGAACATTATTGTGGTCCTCGTAGTCGTGGTGATTAGTCACTGCGGGGGCTCGCGTTTGGAATTTTAAGCAGCAAAAAATTCTCAACAAAACCCCCGCACCGAAAGGTCCGGGGGTTTTGTGTTTTAAGGTCCCCGGAAATTTCGAAACAGGTTTTGTTGAAACGGTATCAACAA
>CAMLSF010000108.1 GCA_946482615.1 uncultured Chromatiaceae bacterium
AGCAGTACTCTCTGTTTTGTACTAAAGATGCTGAACTGAATATCGTCGATTTTGCCACAGGCCGGGTGTTTTATCAGAGCTCTGCAACACAGGAGGTGATGGCCGAAGTGCAGGATTATTATTCGCACGCGGCTTATTTCAGTTTGCAGGGACATAAAGACGATTTGACCTGGCGCCATCAGGCGTTGCCGGCCAAAGTGGATGTGCTGTTGGTGTTTGGCATGGGCTTAGGTTATCACCTGAACGAACTGGTGATGAACAGCCATATCCGTTATCTGGTGGTGTATGAACCTAATGTGGATATTTTGCTCTGTTCGGCGCAGGCCAATAACTGGCAGCAGTTATTGGATACTGCGACCAGCATGGGTACCCATATCTTTTTGCAAATAGGGTCAGACGCCTGCGCTGTACCAGGGGAACTGGCCGAGCTGCTGGAGTTTGATGCGAGTCTCGACAAAATTTTTGTTTACCGTCATCAATTTCATCCAATGATGGATGATGTCATTCGTTACCTGCTGCAACATTCAGGCGACAAAGAGGCGCTGACTAATACAGGTCATCAATTTACTGAATACAAAGACTATGCAGATTATGTCTCCGAACGTGCCGGTAATTTATTAGGCTATTACAAAGCCCTGGACTATAAAACAGAGCAGGCGCAGGCTTTGTATGACGCCAATATGGAGGCGCTACAAAAGTTTTATCCGAAAGTGCATAAAGCCATGCTGGAGCATAAAACCCGGGCCTGGCAACTGGTGACCGATCCTCAGGGCAAGCCTAATCTGTATCATCAGAAACGTAATGCGTTGTTTCATCAGGATCTTGACGCTGAATCGACTGAGCTGGTGGAGTATTTTGTCAATCATCCCTTTAAGGATGATGTGGTACTGAATCAGCGCGCCAGCTCTAAATATAAAAGCTATTTACATTTCTCAAAGGTTGCGGAGTTGCAACCTCTGATTGATAAAGCTTTGAACCAGCAAAGCCAGCTGCCTGCAATGGTTAATACATTGATTATTTTTGGTGTGGCTTTAGGTAAACATATTGAATTGCTGACAGAGCAGCATCAGATTAAAAATCTGTTTGTTTGCGAACCTAATCTGGACTTTTTTGCTGCCAGCTTATGGGTGACGGACTGGGCTGGCATTTTTGCCAAAGCTGATGCCGTCGAAGCTAGAATTTATCTGAATTTAGGTGGCGATGGCAGCCATTATTTTTACGATCTGATGGCACAGTTTTATCAGATAGGTGCGTATTCTATTGCTGATACTTATATGCTCAGCACTTATTTTAATATTGGTATGCAGAAGGCGATCAGCGATTTACGGGCTGAGCTAAAAGTAGTACTGGCGCTGGGCGAATATTATGATCATGCCCGTTTTGGCATAGCTCATACTCATCACAGTATTTTAACCGGACAACGTTTTTTACAGCACGATAATGCCGGATATAAAAATCATCTGGCACTGAATTTACCTGTTTTTGTCGTGGGTAACGGTCCAAGCCTGGACCAGTGTTTTGACTATCTGAAAGAGTATAGAGATCAAGTAGTTTTGATTAGTTGCGGCACGGCACTCAGGTCTCTTCACAAAAATGGTATCAGGCCTGATTTTCATGCTGAGATAGAGCAAAACAGGGCTACTTTTGACTGGATCACCCAAATTGATGACTCAGCTTATCTGAAAAATATCCGTTTACTCAGCGTCAATGGTATTCACCCTGATACTGCCGCTTTATTTAAAGAAACGCTGCTGTGTTTTAAAGATGGAGAAGCGTCAACTTATGTATTTCACAACGGCCTGAAAAAGCGTGGTTTTAATGTAGCCTCTTTGGCTTATGCCTATCCGACAGTGACTAATCTGGTGATGAATTACGGCATCAAATTAGGTTTTAAACACTTTTATCTTTTTGGCGTTGATCTAGGTTTTATCGATATTAATCAACACCATTCCCAGCATTCTGCCTATTATAAAGCGGACGGTTCACAGGTGTATAACTACCAGCTACGGCATGGAGGAGGCGTTCCTTCAACTGGGAATTTCCGACCTATGGTCTACACCAAGCCGGAATTTGACGTCTCACGTAAATTACTGGAACAGGCTATATCCAAGGCCGGCCGTAAAATTGAAGTTTATAACTGCAGTGATGGCGTCCGAATTAAAGGAACCATAGCTTTGCAACCAGAAAATATTCTGCTTGAAGCCTCTGGTGTGAAAGACAAAGAGACTGGGCTGGCAGAGTTACTGGGCACTGCTTATTTCCCGGCATTTCCTGAGTTAGCAGAGTCTATTTATGCGCAATTTGATCCTGCTGTATTTGAATCTTCAATGCAGCAGTGGCAGGACATACTGCAACAGGAAGCAGAAAACAAAGAAGATGCCGCAGCTTTGATTGAAAAACAGTGGCAGTTCTTGCGTAAAAGAGCAGTGAAAGACAATGACATCACCTTTTGTCTGTTTCACGGCAGTGCCAATTACATGGCAGGGGTGTTGACCAAGCTGGCTGCGAATATCACTGAGCAGACCCCTGAGTTTTTACAAACCTTTAATCAGGTGTTGGCTGTATGGCGCAGCTATCTGCAGGATGGTCAATTGCATTACATGCAGCAGCCTTTCATGTTTGATGCGGTCAGTGTTCAATACTTGTTTAAACCAGTAAAACAAGGCTAACCAGATGAAAAAAGTATTAGTTACAGGAGCTGATGGGTTTATCGGTTCTCATTTGGTTGAACATTTGCTCGCCCAGGGTTATCAGGTCCGGGCTTTGGCCCAGTACAATTCGTTTAACTCGGCAGGTTGGCTGGACGGTGTTGTTCATCCGTTGCTTGAGATCCATTATGGCGATGTGCGGGATGCGTTTTTCTGTGATGTTTTGTGTCAGGGTATTGATGTGGTGTTCCACTTGGCGGCGCTAATAGCCATTCCATATTCTTACAGTGCCCCACAAAGTTACGTCGAGACTAATGTAAACGGAACCTTGAACCTGTGTCAGGCAGCGCTGAAGCATGGGGTAAAACGTTTTTTACAAACGTCCACCAGTGAAGTCTACGGCACAGCACAGTACGTGCCTATTGATGAGAAACATCCGCTGCAAGCCCAGTCGCCTTACAGCGCTTCAAAAATTGCCGCTGACGCTTTGGCGATGAGTTATTACCATGCTTTTAATTTGCCGGTGACTATAGTCAGACCATTTAATACCTATGGGCCGCGCCAGTCGGCCCGTGCTGTGATCCCGACTATTATCAGTCAAATCGCAACAGGTGCATCGCGCATTAAATTGGGGGATACCAGCCCAACCCGAGATTTCAATTATGTGCAGGATACTTGTGCTGGTTTTGAAGTTCTAAGCCGTTGTGATGCAGCTATTGGTGAGACCATCAACATCAGCTCAAATTATGAAATTTCGGTAGCAGATACCTTAACGCTGATCCGAACTTTGATGCAAAGTGATGTAGAGTTTGTGATGGACGAGCAGCGTTTACGTCCTGCAGGTTCTGAAGTGTTCAGATTATGGGGAGATAACAGTAAACTGGTGCAGCTCACTGGTTTTTCACCTCAGATTGACTTGGCTGAAGGCTTAAGACGCACCATTGCATGGTTCAGTCAGCCTGCCCATCTGGCCCGGTATAAAGCCAGTCAATACAATAAGTAGACGATCTTATGCAGCAGACTTTGTTTCGATTGATCCGAGATATTTATCAGACAAAGGATTTTATTCCTTTGCATGCCCCTCGTTTTGACGGACAAGAATCGGCCTACGTTCAGGACACCTTAGACTCCACTTTTGTATCCAGTGTCGGCGCTTATGTGGACAGGTTCGAAGTGGATATGGCGTCTTACTGCAAGTCGTCTAAAGCTGTCGCTGTGATGAACGGTACCGCTGCTTTGCAGGCTGCTTTGTATGCGGCAGGCGTAGTCACCAATGATTTGGTGGTGACCCAATCTTTTACTTTTGTCGCCACCTGCAATGCCATTCATTGGGCTGGTGCAGAGCCTGTATTTGTTGATGTTTCAGAGCTTAGTTTAGGCTTATGCCCCAAGTCGCTGGCGGAGTTCCTGCAGCAAGAATGCCTGTTAAGCGAGCACGGCTGTATCCATCGTAAAAGCCAGCGCAGGGTTAGGGCTGTGGTGCCCATGCACACCTTTGGCCATCCTGTTGAGCTGGAAGAGTTGTTATTGTTATGTCAGCAATGGCAGTTAGTCTTGATTGAGGATGCTGCTGAAAGTCTGGGGTCTTTGTACAAAGACAGGCACACTGGTACTTTTGGTCGTTTTGGCATTTTAAGTTTTAACGGCAATAAAATTATTACCACAGGTGGTGGTGGCATGGTGCTTTGTGCAGACCCCACTGATGGAGTTAGGCTGAAACATCTGACAACGACAGCTAAAGTTCCACATCCTTATGAGTTTGTGCACGACGATTATGGCTTTAATTATCGCATGCCCAATCTGAATGCGGCGCTTGGCTGTGGACAAATGGAACAATTGGATAGATTTATTGCCGATAAACGGCAGATCGCAGCGGTGTATCAGGAGTTTTTTGCAGATTCAGATTTCCGTTTTGTCAAAGAGCCACCTTACGCGCGCTCTAACTACTGGCTGAATGCAGTGGTTTGCCCTACAGCAGAAACGAAGACTCAGTTGCTTGAGACCGCCGCTGAGTCGGGCATTATGCTGCGTCCGGCCTGGCGGCCTATGCATCAACTAGCAATGTATCAACACTGTATGCGTACTGACTTAGCTGTCACAGAGTATCTGGTTGAACGGCTGGTTAATTTGCCTAGTTCTGTCAGGAGCCAGTTACATGACAATACCTAAACGCCGTGTTGCGGTGTTCACCGGCACAAGGGCTGACTATGGCTTGCTGTATTATTTATTGCAGGCGATACAAAGTGATGACGAACTGGAGTTGCAGCTGATCGTCTCTGGCAGCCATTTATCTCCAGAGTATGGCCTGACAGTTCAGCAAATCGAACAGGATGGTTTTGAGATAGCGGCTCGTATTGATATGTTATTGTCCGCTGATAGTGCAGTGGCAACTGTAAAAAGTATGGGTTTGGGGCTGATAGGTTTTGCAGATGCGTTGCAGCGGCTTCAACCCCATTTGTTGGTATTGCTTGGAGATCGCTACGAAGCATTGGCCGTTGCTCAGGCTGCTGTGTTAATGCATATCCCTTTGTTTCATCTGCATGGTGGTGAACTGACTGAAGGTGCATACGATGATGCAATACGACATGCTATTACTAAATTCAGTCAGTATCATGGCACATCCACTGAAGCCTATCGGCAACGGGTGATCCAGTTAGGGGAATCGCCTGAACGGGTATTTTGTGTGGGGGCCCCCGGGCTGGAAGCCATAGTACGGCAAAAGCCCTGGTCGCGTGAAAACACGCTAAGAGAACTGGGACTGCCTGCTGATGCGCGTTATATCTTAATGACTTACCATTCAGAAACTCAAAATATCGCAGCGACCCATTCTGCTATTTGTAATGTACTTGAAGCGTCGTTGAGTTTTGAACCTCTGTACCTGGTCTGCACTTATCCGAATGCGGATGAAGGTGGGAGGTTGATTATTGAGCAACTTGAACTGGCGAAAAAGAGGCTACCAAGCCGGATCAAGTTGTTTTCTTCTCTCGGTCAGGCACGTTATTTGGCATCTGTGCGTCATGCTGAGGTGGTGGTGGGAAATTCTTCCAGTGCGGTGATTGAAGTCCCGTCACTACATGTGCCCAGCGTAAATATTGGTAAACGTCAGGCTGGTCGATTAACGGCCAGGTCTGTGCTGCACTGTGGCGACAATCTAGGCGAAATAAAAACCGCAATTGCAACAGCGTTGCAATTAGATTGCACGGACGTTTTGAATCCTTACGGAGATGGTGAAGTAAGTAACAAAGTGGTGACGCTGCTAAAAAACGTGGTGCTTAGCTGCCAAAAGAAATTCTATGACCTGCCTTCAGGTAAGGACTGTTAAATGAGCAGAACATTTATTATTGCTGAAGCAGGCGTTAATCATAATGGCGATACTGATTTAGCCTTTGCTTTGATTGATGCTGCTGCTAAGGCTGGTGCTGATGCAGTTAAGTTTCAGACTTTTCAGGCTGATTTATTAGCGACGAGACAAACACCAAAGGCTCAGTATCAAAAGGAACTGACGGATGCCAGCGAAAGCCAGTGGCAGATGCTTAAACGACTGGAATTACCCCAAAGTTTGCATCATCAGTTAAAAGACTATGCGGAAAAGTCTGGCCTTGAATTTATGTCGACGGGCTTTGATCTGCCAAGCACTGAGTTTTTGCTTAGCCTGCAGCTAAAACGCTATAAAATTCCATCCGGCGAATTGACCAACGCGCCTTTGTTATGGTTAACAGCACGCAGTGGTAAACCACTTATACTGTCAACAGGCATGGCCACGCTGGGGGAAATTGAACTAGCTTTAGCTGTAGTGGCGCATGCGTCAACGGCTAGTGCCGCTCCAAAGGGAATAAAAGAGATCTGGCATAACTGGAATAATACGGTTGCGCAACAAAACCTGAAACAGCAGGTCACATTGCTGCATTGTACATCTCAATATCCTTGTCCTGACGAGCAGGTTAATTTAGCCGCTATGACCACATTAGCCGACAGTTTCCAGTTGCCTGTCGGCTATTCGGATCATAGCGACGGATTGTTAGTGCCAGTGGCTGCTGTTGCCCGCGGCGCCACTATTATTGAAAAACACTTTACTTTAGATCGTAACTTGCCAGGCCCTGATCATAAAGCGTCATTAACCCCTGGTGAGCTCAAAGAAATGGTGCAGCAAATTCGACGGGTAGAGTTACTTATGGGCTCAGGGATCAAAGCTCCATACCCTGTTGAGCTGGAGACTCAGCGTGTCGTCAGGCAGCGCCTTGTGGCGAAGACCGCTATTGCAGCAGGCCAGCTCTTTACAGCAGACAATCTGAGCAGCGCACGTAGCAGCAGCGGTACTGCAGCACTTCAATACTGGGATTTATTAGGTCAGACCGCGGATCGCTCTTATCAGGCGATGGAACCTGTGACTCAGGACCCGTCATGCAAGGCGTAATTTTGCTTGGTGCTGGTGGTCATGCCAAGGTGGTTTTAGATCTTATTCTTAGCCTGGGTCACTCTTGTGTCGCTGTTGTTTTTCCGGAGAAAGTAGATTTCGCTTATTGGCGGGGGATTCCTGCCATAACTGAATTGCAATTAGTTGAAAATTACTCCCCGGATCAAGTTGAGTTAGTTTTGGGAATGGGATTTATGCCTGGTAACAGAACAAGGCGTGATTTATTTTTCCATTACAAAGCTCAAGGCTACAAATTTTGTACGCTCTGCCACCCAACAGCTTGTGTGGCATCTTCAGTTTCTTTAGGTGAGGGGTGTCAGATCATGGCTGGTGCAATTATTCAGGCAGATGCAAGTTGTGCCGATAATGTCATCATCAATACTGCTGCCCGCATCGAACATGATACCCATATCGGTGCTCACAGTCATATAGCTCCGGGAGTCGTATTGTGTGGAGGTGTAATTGTTGAGTCGGAAGTGTTTGTTGGTGCTTCGTCAACTATCATTCAGAATAAATGTATTGGTAAAGGTTCCGTAGTTGCTGCGGGCGCTGTAGTTGTAGAGGATGTAGCCTCTTATCAATTAGCTGTTGGTTGTCCCGCCCAAATAAAAGCTTTATCTAATTGAAGGTGACATAATGAAGACACAATTTGACTGGCGTAGCCTTCTCATTCCGCCATCTCTTCCATTGGCTGAAGCTGTCGCCCTCTTAGACAAAGGTGCGAAAAGAATCTTATTAGTAACTGCTCCTGATGATACGTTGTTGGGTACTTTAACCGATGGAGATATTCGCAGAGCATTGATCCGTAAAATGGATTTAAGCATTCCCGCGTCAGCTGTGATGAATTCCTCCCCGAGGTGTGCTACGGCAAGATGGAGTAAGACTCGGTTGTTGTCATTTATGGAGAAAACCGACCTGTTACAGCTACCGATTTTGGATGATAACCAGAAAGTTGTTGGTATCTGCTTTCTCTATGACTTGTTAAAACGTCCGCGAATTGACAACCCTGTATGTATTATGGCCGGCGGTTTTGGAACCAGATTAAAACCTCTGACAGACCTTTGTCCTAAACCTATGCTAAAGATAGGGGATAAACCCATACTTGAGATTATTCTTGAAAGATTTATAGCTGCAGGCTTTTGGAATTTTTACATATCTACTCACTATAAAGCGGATATGATCAAAGATTATTTTGGTGATGGCAAAGATAGAGATGTACAGATACATTATTTAAGCGAATCAGAACCACTGGGGACTGCAGGAGCTTTATCTCTGTTACCTAAGGAAGATATTAGAGCTCCTCTTATACTGATGAATGGTGATCTATTAACAAATCTTGATTTTCTCTCTTTGCTGTCTACTCATGAGAGTACAGACGCAGATTTGACGGTCTGTTTGCGGCAATATGAACATCAAGTGCCTTTTGGGGTAGTTAATACTGAAGGGGGCTGGATACGATCTATCGTTGAAAAGCCAATACATAAGTATCATGTCAATGCTGGTATTTATGTGATTACACCACATGTTCTGGGTCGCATAATGTATGGGCAAAAAATTGATATGCCTACACTTGTATCCGACCTGTTGAATGAAAGAAAGCCTGTGGGTTATTTTGAAATCAGTGAGGATTGGCTGGATATTGGTCGCTTAGATGATTTTCAGCGAGCGCAAAAGTTAATGATGGAAAGCTTTGGAGACATTTGAAATAAAGACCTTAGCAATAATTCCAGCCCGTGCAGGCAGTAAGAGATTGCCACGCAAAAACGTGCTTCCTCTGCATGGTAAACCCTTGATATGTTGGTCTATCGAAACCGCATTAGCTGTTTCACAGATTAGTAAAATAGTTGTATCGACCGACGATGATGCCGTAGTTGCGTGTTTAGATAATTACCCACAAATCACTTATGTCAAACGTCCCTCTAATCTGGCTACAGATACTGCAAATACCATGGATGTTTTATTTCAAGTATTAGATGCACTTGAATTACAAGATGATTTTTATGATAGAGTTCTATTGTTGCAGCCAACATCTCCGTTGCGGCAAGTATCTGATATTGAAGCAGCACTAGAGCTTTTTGACAGAAAATCGGCTGAAGCAGTGATTTCCGTTACCGCCTGCGAACATTCCCCTCTTTGGTCAGGAACATTACCTGACGATCAATCGATGCAGAGCTTCTTAGCACCTTCATTGCTGGGGATCCGTAGTCAAGATCTACCACAGTACTACAGATTAAATGGTGCTATATATGTTGCAAGGACTGATGCACTAAAACGGTATAAAAATTTTTTTGTAATACCTAAATGTTATGCCTACGTTATGTCTCCATTGAATTCTGTAGATATTGATCAGCAAATTGATTTTGATTTTGCTCAGTTTTTACTGAGCAAAAGACTGGAGGCTAGTTGATGAGTCGTGCTTTATTTCTGATTGATACACCTAGCCATGTTTTTAATATCAAGGAAGCTCTGAGCGTATACCAACTTACTGATTACGATTTGATAATTAACGACTGTAACAGAGCTGATACTTTTGAACAGTTGAAAGCCAGGATTGTAGAGTTAAATCCATCCAAGCTGTTTGAAGTCCCCAGAGTTAGCGGAGACATAGAAGACCGTATCCATGCTTATGCTCAATACCTTCCTATTTTGAAGTCCCGTCAATACCGTCAGAT
This sequence comes from uncultured Chromatiaceae bacterium, assembly GCA_946482615.1. The sequence goes on from CAMLSF010000108.1 coordinate 9,735, forward strand.
TTTCTTCAGTTCAATCAGACAGCAGTGGCAAAGAGATATTGTATGTTCTCTTGACAAAGCGCAGCATATTCTCATTGATGATGGAAATGCCACGGTTGTTTTTTATGATTATTTGTTTTCTAAAAAGAGATTTTTCGATTTTCCAGATGATCCTGATCTAGATAGAAAAAAGAAAGCTGACGAAGTTCGTGCTCGTTATAGCATTAGTACGAAAGAATTGTCAGAGCTTGAACTTTTTACTTTTTTTAATCTTGAACCTATGCCTTGGTTATCCATCACAAAAAATTTACTGAGTGGCTTACACAGAGAGCATCAAAGAATCGACCCAAACTTGGTTTACTTATTGGGAGTGGGTGCAGTAACAGTGAATTACATTAGTCAGGAAAACTATCTGGAACTTTTGAAGAGGACAAAAGCCCTGCTGCCCGACAAGCAATTTTGTTACATTCCCCACCGAATAGAATCCTCAGAACTGCAGGAGGAAGTCGTGAAGCTTGGATTTTCTGTGCAAAGGCTGAATATGCCAGTCGAAAACTGGTTGTATCATTGCGACATTGCACCTTCTACAATATTAAGTTATCACTCGACAGCTTTGTTTACCTGCGCTGCCATGTTTCCTTCACTACGAGTAATATCTGTGCAGCCTGATATGAAAATATGGCATAACGTTTTGGAGTCACATGTTTGGAACATAAAGTCTTACAATAACTATCAGGTACTGGAGACAATATATAAATATCTTAACAATGAGAAATCAATTGTCAGTATATGTTTATGAAATAGATTTAAGTCAACAGTCGCATTTACTCAATGGTGTATCGTGAGGTAAGTAGGATTTCCTTAAATAAAATTGTGTCTAATGTAAATTTTTTTTGGCACACATCGTGCTTATTATAATGGATAACGGAATAATTTTTCGGTGTGCTGTTATCAGTTTTGGTGCACCCTGGCGTTGGGGATATAATAATGACAAAAGCAGTAATATTGGCTGGTGGCTTAGGTACCAGGATCAGCGAAGAGTCACATTTGCGACCTAAACCCATGATTGAAATTGGCGGTAAGCCTATTTTATGGCACATCATGAAAATCTATTCTGCACATGGTATCAACGACTTCATTATTTGCCTGGGTTATAAGGGATACATCATCAAAGAGTATTTTGCTAACTATTTTTTGCATATGTCCGATGTCACTTTTGATATGGCAGCAAATACCATGGAAGTGCATGAGAAACACGTAGAGCCTTGGCGTGTAACACTGGTAGATACTGGTGAGAGCAGTATGACTGGAGGTCGTTTGAGGCGGGTTAAGGATTATGTGGGCAATGAATCTTTTTGCTTCACATACGGGGATGGTGTCTCCGATCTTAACATTCGTCAAACCATAGAGGCACATAGAGCCTCGGGTAAAATTGCAACAGTGACAGCTATTCAGCCCCCCGGACGCTACGGAGCTTTAGATATCAAAGGCTCGGCAGTGCAAAGCTTTCAGGAGAAACCGGCCGGAGATGGAGCCTGGATCAATGGCGGATTTTTTGTACTGGAGCCGCAGGTGTTTGACTATTTGCACTCCGACCAGGATAGTTTTGAAGGTGAACCTTTGTTAAAGCTGGTTCGCGAAGGTCAGCTGAATGCACATCAACACAAAGGTTTTTGGCAGGCTATGGATACCCTGAGGGATAAGAATCAGCTTGAGGCATTATGGGCGAGTGGCCAGGCACCGTGGAAGCAATGGGAATAACAATGTTTTCTGATCAGTTTCGCGGGAAAAAGGTCTTACTAACCGGACATTCAGGCTTTAAAGGCAGCTGGCTGGCATTATGGCTGAAACAATTAGGCGCAGAGGTCTATGGCCTTTCGTTGCAGGCAGAGACGACGCCTTCGCATATAGAATTGCTGGCGATTTGTCATGAAGAGCGGATGCTGGATATCAGAGATCAGGTTGCACTGCATCAGGCTATTACCGATATTCAACCGGACTTAGTGTTACATTTAGCTGCTCAGGCTTTGGTTCGTAAATCCTATCAGCAGCCTGTAGAAACCTGGCAAACCAATCTTGACGGCACCTTAAATTTACTGGAATCCTGCCGGTATAGCACCTCAGTCAAAGCTATTGTGGTGGTCACCACAGATAAAGTGTATTTAAACCAAGAACAAAGTGATGGATATTCTGAGCAAGATGCGTTGGGTGGCTATGATCCATACAGCGCCTCTAAAGCGGCTTGCGAAATTTTAGTACAAAGTTACCGTCAGAGTTATTTTTCACAGCGAGGCGTTTTGGTGGCGACAGCAAGGGCAGGCAATGTGATAGGAGGAGGTGATTGGTCTGAAGACCGATTGATACCAGATATTATCCGGGCATCCGTCTCAGGTACACCCCTTACTATTCGTTATCCGGATGCCGTGCGCCCCTGGCAACATGTATTGGATTCGTTGTCCGGTTATCTTTGTCTGGCTGCTAAGTTATTAACGGGTGACGCCCAGTGTGCTAAAGCATGGAATTTTGGTCCGGCATCCGATGCTATTTTTAGCGTGCGCCAGGTTTTACAGACGATGCAGCAGTACTGGCCGGAGCTTAGTTGGTTGCAAGGTACTGGTGTTCCTTTAAAGGAGACTGGCCTCTTACTGATCAACAGTACTTTGGCGCAAGAAAATTTAGACTGGGCTCCAGTATGGGATTTTCAGCAGACAGCTCTGCAAACCGCACTTTGGTATCAAAATTACTATCAGACGGGAATCGTATTATCACAGCATCAGTTAGAGCATTATCAGCAATGTGCCCGTGAAAAGGGGCTGCCATGGGCGCTAAGTTAAGCGTTTGCTCCACTCAACTGCCCGGCGTGATGCTGATCAAGTCGGATCGTTATTCGGATGAGCGTGGCTCTTTCAGCCGTTGGTTTTGCCAGAACGAGCTGGAGCCCTGGATGAAGGGGCTAAGAATTCAGCAAATAAATCACTCCGTGA
>CAMLSF010000109.1 GCA_946482615.1 uncultured Chromatiaceae bacterium
ATAGTGCAGCAGTTGAAAGATTCAGGCCGCAGCGAACATAAAATTCATCGCGAAGTCTACAGGCCCTGGGGCAAATACGACTCCATTGATCAGGGCCAGCGGTATCAGGTTAAACGCATTACGGTAAACCCAGGCCAAAAACTATCAGTGCAAATGCATCACCACAGAGCAGAACACTGGATAGTGGTAGCCGGTACAGCTTTAGTCAGCATCAATGGTGTTGATACGTTACTGGCAGAAAATCAATCTGTGTATATTCCGCTGGGCGCTGTGCATGCACTGGAAAACCCGGGGAAAATCCCGCTGGAGCTGATTGAAGTGCAATCCGGTACTTATTTAGGCGAAGACGACATAGTCCGATTGTCTGACCGGTACGGCAGGGTGGCGGACTGAGGATTTGTTGGGGGCAGATTTGTCGGGGTCAGGTCAGACCCCGAGCCGCGATTTTTTATCGCATGGTAACAAATTCTTCCGCAGAAGTAGGATGTATAGCCACACAGTTATCAAAGTCGGCTTTGGTGGCGCCCATTTTGATCGCCACACCAAAACCCTGCAGCATTTCGTCTGCGCCAAAACCTATCACATGTAAGCCTACTACTCTTTCGGTTGGGCCTGCACAGACCAATTTCATCCGGGTCAATTGACGATGCTGGGTTAAAGCCGTGTACATAGCGGCAAATTCGCTACGGTAGACTTTAATCTGGTCATCACCAAATTGCTGACGGGCTTCGTCTTCAGTTAATCCAATAGTGCCGATAGGAGGGTGCGAAAACACCACTGTAGGCACAGTGTTGTAATCCAGTTTGCTGTCTGGTTTGTGATTAAATAACCGCTCTGACAAACGCCGTCCGGCTGCTACTGCGACTGGTGTTAACGCCAGACGCCCTGTGTTATCACCCACAGCATAAATACCCGGCACATTAGTGTTCTGATATTCATCTGTTGCAATAAAACCCTGGCTGTCCAACTTCACACCGGCTTTTTCCAACTGCAGCTTACCATTGGCAGGCTCGCGGCCTATAGCCCAAATCAGACAATCCACAGTGAGGCTGCTGCCGCCAGACAGATGCACTGTTAAAGAGCCATCGGCATTTTTACTGACAGAACTGACTTCGCTTTGAGTGTGCAGTGTGGGGCCATCTTTGGCCATCAACTCCACCAAAGTGTCGGATAACATCGGATCGAAGCTGCGCAGTGGTTTGTCTTTACGCACCACCAAATGGGTGTCGCTGCCAAGCGCCTGCATCACGCCGGCAATTTCTACCGCTATATAACCAGCACCTACGACCGCGACTCGTTTGGGCTGGCTTTGTAAGGCAAAAAAGCCGTCACTGTCTATACCGAGTTCTGCGCCCGGTACCTCAGGACGTACAGGGCGGCCGCCTGTGGCTATCGTAATATGGTCGGCGCTATACAACTTGCCATCCACTTCTACTGTGTTTTTATCAACAAAGCGGGCAAAACCCCGAATGACGGTCACACCATTTTTTGCCAGCACTCTGTCGTAAGAGGCATGAATACGGGATATATAAGCTTCACGGCTTTCCACTAACTTGGCCCAGTTTAAGGCCGGCATTTCAACTTCTACACCATAATCAGGCGCGTACTTAATGGCATCGGCAATTTGCCCGGCAAACCACATGGCTTTTTTCGGCACACAACCCACATTAACGCAGGTCCCACCTAAATATTTAGCTTCGATAATGGCGCATTTCTGGCCATGACTGGCTGCTCTGTTGGCGCTGGCAATACCGCCGCTGCCGCCACCTATGGCGATATAGTCAAAATGTTCAGTCATGATCCGGGTTCCGCAGCAAAAAATAATAAACTGGTTATATGGGGTCCACCGGGCGAACTCAAGTCAATTTGCGATAAAGTCTCTCCAGCCAGATGACAAAACGCTTGAGAACACTAAAAAAGCCCCAATACTGTTGTTATAAAAGATGAAACGAGATCAATCATGACCCAAGCCTTACCTGTATTCAGTCAAATCGACCCGTCACAAATCAAAGCCCGTGTAGAGCAACTGATCGCTGCCTGTACAGCCGATATCGAAGCTGTAGTGCAAGAGCCACACCCAAGCTGGCAGTCTTTGATTGTCGCGATGGAAGAAAACAGCGATGAGCTCAGCAAATTCTGGTCGCCTGTGTCGCATGTAAATTCGGTAAAAAATAGTCCTGAATTACGTGAAGCTTATGAAAGCTGTCTGCCGTTGTTGTCTGATTTCAGCACTTATGTCGGCCAGCACGAAGGTTTGTATCAGGCCTATTTAAAACTGTCGCAAAGTGCGGAATACGCCACTTTAACCACAGCACAGCAAAAAGTGATTCAAAACGCATTGCGCGATTTTAAGCTGTCCGGTATTGGTTTATCTGATGAGAAAAAACAGCGTTACGGCGAAATTCAAAGCCGTTCATCCGACTTAGCTTCCAGTTTTTCCAACAATACTTTGGATGCCACCCAGGCCTGGTTTAAACATATTGAAGATGAAAGCCTGCTGGCAGGTTTGCCTGAAGATGCCAAATTGGCAGCGGCTGAAGCTGCGGAGCAAAAAGAACTGTCCGGCTGGGTGTTTACGCTGGAATTCCCAAGTTATATCGCCATCATGACCTATGCCGACAATAGCGATTTACGCGCTGAGTTGTATCAGGCCTATTGCACCCGTGCCTCAGACCAGGGCCCAACAGCGGGTCAGTTTGACAACAGCGCTATTATCGAAGAAACCTTAGCCTTGCGACACGAATTAGCGCAGTTGCTGGATTTTAACAATGCGGCAGAAGAATCGCTGGCGACCAAAATGGCAGAAAGCCCGGCTCAGGTGCTGGAGTTTTTAGTCGATTTAGCCCGTCGTGCCAAACCTCAGGCGTTACAGGATCTGGCCGAACTCAAAGCTTTTGTCAAAGCTGAATTTGGCGTGGACGAGTTAAACGCCTGGGATGTGACTTATTACTCTGAAAAGTTAAAACAAGCCAAATACTCTATTTCTGACGAAGCTCTGCGGCCTTATTTTCCTGAAACCAAAGTAGTGCCGGGTTTATTCAGCGTGCTGAATAAACTATTTGGTATCAGCGTACAAAAACGGGAAGGCGTGGATGTCTGGCATCCGGATGTCAGTTTTTACGATATTTTTGACGCCAAAGGTGAGCTGCGTGGCAGTTTTTATCTGGATTTATATGCCCGGGCGAAAAAACGAGGTGGTGCCTGGATGGACGATTGTCAGGGCCGCCGCTGGAAAGCCGATGGCAGCCTGCAACATCCGGTGGCTTATTTAACCTGTAACTTTAATAAGCCGGTAGGCGGCAAACCTGCGTTATTTACTCATGACGAAGTCGTCACTTTATTCCATGAGTTTGGCCATGGTTTGCACCATATGCTGACGCAAGTGGATGCATCTGCTGTGGCGGGGATCAGTGGTGTGGCCTGGGATGCAGTGGAATTACCCAGCCAGTTTTTAGAAAACTGGTGCTGGCAGCCGGAAGCTTTGGCGTTAATTTCCGGTCATTACCAGACAGGCGAAGCTTTACCCCAGGATATGCTGGACAAAATGTTGGCCGCAAAGAACTTCCAGTCGGCGCTGTTTTTAGTGCGTCAGCTGGAATTTGCTTTGTTCGACTTCCGTTTGCATGCCGAATACGATCCGGCTTTAGGTGGCCGTGTACAGCAAATTCTGGACGATGTCCGTCAGCAGGTGTCTGTGATTATTCCGCCGCGTTTTAACCGCTTCCAGCATGGGTTTAGCCATATTTTTGCTGGTGGTTATGGCGCTGGTTATTACAGCTACTTATGGGCAGAAGTATTGTCTGCCGATGCCTTTGGTCGTTTTGAAGAAGAAGGTATTTTTAATGCGGCTGTGGGGCAGGACTTCCTGCACTGCATTTTAGAAAAAGGCGGCAGCGCAGAGCCTATGGAGCTGTTTAAAGCTTTCCGTGGCCGTGAGCCGTCTAACGCGGCTTTATTGCGGCATATGGGGATAGCGGCATAATTCTGCTCTCAAAGTTGTTGTTTTAGGTAAAAAGGCTAAAGTTAGTCTGTCATCAACTTGTACAGGGTAACTTTATGAATATCAGACAGTTTTTAATAGATATGACCGCCAATCCGTGGGTGAATATGCTGGTAGCTGCAGCTATGTTGATAGCTGCGGCTAATGAAATCTGGCAGAGTATTCAAAGCTTTGAATTAGGGGCTCATCACGGTGTATTTTTGTACGCTTTATTACAATGTCTGAAAACTTTGCCTGATTTGATGGAGCCACTAAACAAGTTGAAAGGGATTGATGCAGATTAACTTGTACGGCAACGGAGTGATGATGAACAACAGCAGATTAATTCTGATCACAGCTTTACTTCTGAGCACTGCTTCGGCTTGTGCTGAACCTGTCACTGAGGTTCAGCAGCAGAAACCAGAGTTGGTGGCTCCGGCCGCTGCAGCAACAACTGCGATGCAGTGGCGGCAATTATTGCAGCAGGAAAAAGCTGAAATTATCAGGCTGGTTGGTGAGGCGAAAGCTGAAAATGCAAAACAATGTCGTATGCTGGCGTTGGGGCAAAAAGCCTGTGGAGGACCAGAGTCGTATCTGGCTTATTCCATTACTGCTACAGATGAAAAATTGTTAAAGCAGCATGCATCCAGATACAAACAACTACAGCAGCAGATGCAAGCACAAAGCGGTTTGTTATCCAACTGCGCTGTAGTGCCAGAAGCCAGGCTGGAGTGGTCAGATGGCCGCTGCACACTCAGTGGCGCTAACAGTTTTTAACAGAGCAACAGATCTTATGGGTTATCCGGAAAAGTTTTCCATTATTTACCAGCGTGCTGCAGAGCGTAAAGGCGGGGAAGCAGCCTTGCAGGCTTTATTAACTAAACCCCGTACTGCGGCGCAATTGCAGCAACTGACGGATGCTGAATGTTTAAGTGAATTCAGCAAAAAAATCTTCCAGTCTGGTTTTGTCTGGTCTGTGGTAGAGAACAAGTGGCCTGGTTTTGAAGACATATTTTTTGGCTTTGAACCGGAAAAAATGCTGCTGATGAGTGATGAAATGCTGGCCGTGAAAGCCACAGATCCCCGTATTATCCGCAACGCGACTAAAGTGTTTGCGATCAGGGATAATGCGTTGATGATACAGCAAGTAGCTGATAAATATGGCAGTTTTGGTGCCTTTTTAGCTCAGTGGCCAGGTGAGGACATTATTGGCTTGTGGGGTTATCTGAAAAAACACGGCAGCCGATTAGGGGGCAATACAGGAGCTTATGCTTTGCGTATGCTGGGGAAAGATACCTTTATTATCAGTCAGGATTTAGAGGCTTATCTGCGTAACTTTGGTGTGGTCGAAGGTGGCTTAAGCAGCCAGAAAAACCAAAAGGCTATTCAGCAGCAATTTAATCTGTGGCAACAGGAATCGGGTTTAAGCCTGCAGGAGATCAGTAAGATCGTGGCGTTCAGCTGCGGTGATAACTATGTTGGTCTGAAAATGTAGATGCAGTGGTCAGAGCGCAAAACTCTGACCCTTTAATAACTTGTTACAACTTCACTTCATTGGTAACTCATTGATGAGTTACTACTCAGCAAGCTCCATGTTAGTTTAAGGTAGTCACTACCATAACAAGGAGCTCCCCATGCTGGAAATTAAAGGCCTGACCAAAACTTACGACAATGGCGTCAAAGCGCTGAATAACGTTAATTTATCCATCAGCAAAGGTATGTTTGGCCTGTTAGGTCCTAATGGTGCAGGTAAATCTTCGTTGATGCGCACTATTGCCACTTTGCAACAACCCGACAGTGGCAGCATCGAATTTAATGGCATTGATGTGTTAAAAGACCCACAGGCGCTGCGCAAAACGCTCGGCTATCTGCCACAGGATTTCAGTGTTTATCCCCGTATCAGTGCTTTTGAATTGCTGGACCATCTGGCTGTGCTGAAAGGGTTCACCCAGAAAAAACAGCGTAAAGAGCTGGTCGAAGGTTTATTGGCTCATACCAACTTGTTTCAGCATAAAGACAAGGCTGTCAGTGGTTTCTCCGGTGGTATGCGCCAGCGTTTTGGTATAGCTCAGGCCTTGCTGGGCAACCCGGATTTATTGATTGTGGACGAACCTACTGCTGGTCTGGACCCGGAAGAGCGCAACAGATTCCACAACCTGCTGGTGAGCTTAGGTGAAGAAAAAGTCATTATTTTGTCCACCCACATAGTGGATGATGTGGCCGAACTTTGTCCTGCTATGGCGGTATTGGCTGGCGGGCAGATTTTGTTGCAGGGTAATCCGCTGGATTTGATCCAGCAGGTCAGTGGCCAAATCTGGACTAAAACTGTATCGCAGCAAGAAGCAGCTGAGCTGGAAAAAGTATTGCCCGTTATTTCCAAACGTCTGTTTGCAGGCCGCACTGTACTGAATGTATTTGCCGATCAGGCCCCTGAAGGTTTTGTTGCCACGGCAGCCGGGCTGGAAGATGTGTACTTCTCCTGTTTGTCGAATCACCGCTCAGCACAAGCTGCAGCATAGGAGGGGTTATGTTTGCTTTAATGACCCGTTTTGAGCTGAGTTATTACCTGCGCCAGCCGTCTTTTTATGTCGTAGGTTTGTTATTGTTTTTAATCAGCTTTTTATCTGTCGCCTCAGACAATGTCAGCATAGGAGGCGGTGGTGAAGTGTTTAAAAATGGCCCTTTTGCTATAGGCCAAACCTTGTTGACCTTAAGCATCTTTGGCATGTTTCTGGTGGTGAACTTTGTTGGCAGCAGCGCAGTACGAAATCAGCAGCACCAGATGGAAGAGCTGATTTACACTAAACCTGTTTCAGCTTTTGCTTATCAGTTTGGCCGCTTTTTTGGCAGCTATTTAGTGGTGTTACTGGTTTATATTGCTGTGCCTTTGGGCATGTTGCTGGCGAGTTTTATGCCATGGGTGGACGCCAGCCGTTTTGGCCCTACAGATCTGTGGTCTTACGCTTATCACTATCTGGTGTTGTCCGTCCCCAGTTTTTTCATTATTTCGGCACTGTTTTATGCCATAGCCGCCCGTTTCCGCTCCATGATGGCTTTGTATCTGATCGCCGTGGTTTTGCTGGTGCTGTACATAGTCTCTGGCACTGTGGCGCGGTTACCTGAATACCGTGCTTTATCTGCGTTATTGGACCCTTTTGGTTTACGCACTTTTTTTGATCTGACCCGTTACTGGACTATTCAGGAGAAAAACACCCTGCTGGTTGGTTTTGAAGGGGTGTTATTGCAAAACCGTTTGTTATGGTTGGCGGTCGCGCTGGTGCTGCTTGGTGTTTCCGGTCTGTTTAAGCTGCCATCACTTGACCGTAAAGACAGGAAAAAGGCCAACAAAGCCGAATTGAAACAACCTGAACTTTCTTTACTGAATTTACAGAAAAAAGCTTCTGCCACAGCGCTTCTGCCAGCCTTTTTCGTCCGGTTAAAGTTTGAAGTCAAACAAGTGTTGTTTACCGCGCCTTTTATTATCCTGGGGTTAATTACTGTTGCCCAACTGATAGGCCCATTGTTTGCGGACTATGGCTGGTATGGTACCTCCAACTGGCCTCTGACCCAGACTATGGTGGAACATATTCTGGGTTCCATAGGCCTTTTGATGATTATTGTCATCGTCTATTACAGCGCCGAAGTGGTGTGGCGTGAACGCAATTCAGGTATGGGCGATATTATCGACACCATGCCAGTGCCTAACTTAACCTTTTGGACTGCCAAGTTAATGGCGATGGCGCTGGTGATGAGTGCCTTAATAGCGCTGGGCGTTCTGACGACTATGGGCTACCAGCTGATTAAGGGCATTGAAAACTTTGAGCTGAGTCAGTACCTGATCCGTCTTGGTTTTTTTGTGTTGTTGCCTTTTATGATGAGTGCCGTACTGGCGTTTTTCCTGCAGGTGCTTAGTCCGAATAAGTTTGTTGGTATGGGGCTTTTTGTTGGTTACTTCTTAAGCACGCTAGTGATGGCTTCCTGGGGCTTAGGTCATAGCCTGTATAACTTCAGCTCTTCACCCAGCATAGGCTTTTCTGATTTAAATCAATACGCCAACAGCTTAAGCACCCATTCGGTTTATATGCTGTATTGGGGCGCTATCAGCACCATATTATTTGTGCTGGGGTACGGTTTGTATCACAGAGGTCCGCTGCAAAGCCTGAAAGTACGCTGGAGCAAACTGGGTTATCACTTAGGTAAAACCGGCAAGGCGGTGATTGCGGCTTCTGTAGTAGTGGCTGTCGGCACTGGTGCTTTTATCTATCAGCAAACCATACTGCTGAATAACTATATTACCGCCGAAGAGACAACAGATTTACAGGCGGAGTACGAGAAAGCTTTTGTTCAGTACGCCAGCCTGCCGGCTTTAGTGACTACAGATGTGAAAGCGCAGATTGATTTGTTCCCGTCAGAGCAAAAGGTACAGGCCCGGATGCAGATCCAGTGGCAAAACAAATCGCAACAGCCGATCGAAAAAGTATTGGTGAACTGGCCGAACAACACAGAGCAGTTGAGTATTGCCATAGAAGGCGCCAGCTTATCTGAACGGGAAGCTAAATTCCGTACTTCATGGCTGAACTTCAGCACCCCTGTGGCTCCCGGTGCCACTATATCAGGTGTGATTGAACTGACCCGGGATTCTGACGGCCTGCGTGAAACAGGTTTTGATTCGACAGTGGTTGAAAACGGCACTTTTATTAATAACTGGGAGTTGTTACCTACTTTTGGTTATCAGGAAGGGGCTGAACTGCAGGACAGGCATGAGCGCTTAAAACGTGGTTTAGAGCCCAATCAGCGTGCCAATAAGCTGGAAGATTCGAAGTTTTATAGGCAGAACTTCTTTGGCCCGGACGGCGATTTTATCCAGTTTGAAGCCACTATATCCACCGAAGGCGATCAGCTGGCCTTAACTCCTGGTTATTTGCAAAAACAGTGGCAACAGGATGGACGTAACTACTTCAGTTATAAAATGGACCAGCCTATGGTGAATTTCTATTCCATTAGCTCTGGCCGTTATGAAGTGAAAAAATCAGAGCATAATGGAGTGGCTATTGAGGTGTATTACCACAAAGGCCATCCATGGAATGTGGATCGGATGGTGGAGTCGGTAAAAGACTCGATCGATTATTTCACCACAGCTTTTGGTCCGTACCAGCACAAACAGCTGCGTATTATTGAGTTCCCTGGTTATCGCAGTTTCGCCCAGAGTTTTGCCAATACAGTGCCTTATTCTGAGCAAATAGGTTTTATTACCGACTTGCGGGACTCTGAAAACATTGACCCTGTTTATTATGTCACAGCGCATGAAGTGGCCCACCAATGGTGGGGTCATCAGGTGGGGGCTGCTGATGTACAGGGCAGTGCTGTGATTTCAGAAAGCCTGTCACAGTATTCAGCTTTGATGGTGATGGAGAAAAAATACGGTGCCGACAAAATCCGTAAATTCCTCAAATATGAATTAGACCGTTACCTGCAAGGACGTTCAGCGGAACGTATCGGTGAACAGCCCTTATTACGTTCAGAAGGTCAGGGTTATATTCATTACCAAAAAGGCTCAGTGGTGATGATGGCCATTAAAGATCGTTTAGGGGAAGAGCGCTTAAATGCCAACTTAAAGGCCTTTAACGACAGATACCGCTTCCGCAACGATCCTTTCCCAACCACGCTGGATTTGGTCAGCTATTTAAGTCAGAACACAACGGCTGAAGAAAAAGCTTTTATTGACGACTTATTTAACAGCATCACCTTGTACGATTTGCGGGTGAAAGACGCCAAAGTGACAGAACTGGCGGATGGCAAATTTCAGCTGAATTTAATTTTGCATGCTGACAAGTTGCTGGCTGACGAAAAAGGCACTGAAACAACGAAGGAGCTGGCTGAACAAATCGACATAGGTGTATTCAGCGTAGACCCGGATCAAATCAGTGGGGAAAGTGGCGTGATTTATCTGAAAAAACATCAGTTGGTGACAGGTGAAAACAGCATTGAGCTGGTGTTGGATCAGAAACCACTTTATGTAGGTGTAGATCCTTTTGTTCATCTGATTGACCGCGACGGCGCAGATAATATCCGCAAGCTGTAAATTAGAGCAGATCTTTAATTCGGGTCAGAGTAAAATTAAATTCTGAATTTAATGAAAACTGACCCGAATGAAGAGCTTATGCCAGGCACCTGTTTTTATGCATCTCCTGATTTCCCGCCTGATCTTGCAGCCAGTCTGCAGCAGAACTATGGCTTATCGGCCACTGAGTTGCCACAAGGCTGGTATTTATGCTGGACAGCTGATGCTTTGGTGCTGCGCAACACTGAGCTGAATAAACAAGGCGATATACTGGTCGATTTTGCCAGCGGTGCTGCCACCTACAGGCGTAAGTTTGGCGGTGGTAAAAGTGAAGCTATAGCCAAAGCTGTGGGCTTAACCAAAAAGCCGGGTTTAACCGTAGTAGACGCCACAGCAGGCTTAGGCCGGGATGCTTTAGTGCTGGCCAGTCTGGGGGCCAAAGTGACTTTAGTCGAGCGCCAGCCTGCTGTCGCTGCTTTACTGGCCGATGGTTTACGTCGTGCAGCCCTTGATCCGGAATTAGCCCATTGGCTGCCTGAACGCATGCAACTGGTGTTTGCGCCGTCACAACAGGCGTTGACCCGGCTGCCGAGTCCGGACGTAGTGTATTTAGATCCTATGTTTCCGGCCCGCGAGAAGTCGGCTTTGGTGAAAAAAGAAATGCAGGCTTTTCATCAGGTGGTCGGAACGGATGACGACGCAGATGCGTTGTTTCCGTTGGCCTGGCAACTGGCCAGCAAAAGAGTGGTCGTGAAGCGACCAGGTTATGCAGAGTTTTTAGCAGGACAAAAACCCAGCATGCAAATTACTGGTAAAGCGAACAGATTTGATGTCTATGTTAAAGCTGCGTTGGATTAACTGAATTAAATGAGGGATAAATTTATGATCAAAATTGGCGATACCTTACCCGAAGTCACCTTTGCACGTTTAACTGACAATGGCCCGGTAAACCTGACCACAGCTGAAGTTTTTAAAGGCGAAAAAGTAGTGTTGTTTGCTGTGCCTGGCGCTTTTACTCCCACCTGCAGCGCGGCCCATTTACCTGGTTTTATTGAACATGCGCAGCAGTTTTTTGATAAAGGCGTAGACCGTATTATCTGCACTTCAGTCAATGACGCTTATGTGATGGACGCCTGGGGCAAAGCTCATAACGCCACTGACATCGTATTTTTAGCTGACGGCGCAGGCAAGTTTGCCAAAGCTCTTGGTTTAGATGTAGAGACAGGTGATTTTGGTGGTGTGCGCTCCAGACGTTACGCTATGGTGGTCGACGATTGTGTGGTAACAGCGCTGAATGTGGATGAGCCGAAACAATTTGAAGTCAGTAAAGCTGAAGTGATGCTAGAGCTGGTTTAAACCAGCTCTAATGCCGCTTTAATCGACGGCCAGACTTCATCAGCGCTGGCCTGATCTTCTGCTGTCAGGGTCTGACCTGATAACACCAACACTTTACGGCCAACACCAGCCGCTTGTGCCGCCTGCATATCAGCTTTTTTATCGCCCAGCATCAGGCTTTGGCCCGGGTCTATCTGATACTTGTTGATGGCTTGCAATAACATACCCGGTGCTGGTTTACGGCAATCGCAGTCGATTTGATAAGGCGGATTGGCATTAACCGGATGATGAGGGCAAAAAAACACATCGGTCAGAGTGACGCCATGAGCCTCAAACTGAGCTTTCATCCAGTCAGTTAAGCTATGGAATTGCTGCTCATTATAATAACCGCGGCCTATACCGGATTGGTTTGTCACTACGATCAGTAAGTAACCCTGTTGCTGCAAATGACGGCAAGCGTCAAACACTCCGTCGATAAACTCGAATTGCGAAGGCGCACTGACATAGCCATGATCGATATTAATGACACCATCACGGTCTAAAAAGGCGGCTTTTTGCATCTTTTTCATAACTGCTGCTCTGCCACTACTTTATCGAACATAGCAGTCACGGCCTCTACAGCTATTTTTTGCATAATATCGCTGCCTTTCACCCGGGTGCCCCACTTTAGCTCTGCTGCTGTTTTGCCGCGCTGCTCCAGCAACGACTGGTGATAGACCTCGACCACATACTGACGGAATAAATAAGGCCCTGTGCGATCCGGGTTACTGTGGCCATACAAACCTATGACCGGAGTGCCGACAGCCACCGCCATATGCGCAGGGCCTGTGTCGGGCGCTAAGACTAAACTTGCGTGTTTCAATAAAGCCAGCAGCTGTTTTAAATTGGTTTTGCCGGTCAGATCTGTGATCGGCTGCTGGGCCGATGCCAAAATAGCCTGACTTAAACTGCGTTCCAGCTCTGTTGGGCCACCGCATAAAATCACTGCAAAACCCTTAGCCTGGGCATAATCGGCCAAAGCCGCATAACGCTCCGGTAACCAGTTGCGTTCGGCTTTAGAGGCTGCGGGGCTGATAATAAGAACACGAGTATTGCCAATAGCTGCAAGTTGCTCTTTAGCCCATAACTCGTCCGCTTCAGGAATTGGTAACTGCCATGAAGGGGTTTGAGCCAGTTCTTGTTCTGACACCCCAATAGCTTTAGCAAATTGGCGAAAACCATCCAGTACATGGCTGCGTGGCGCTGCTTCTATGCGGT
>CAMLSF010000110.1 GCA_946482615.1 uncultured Chromatiaceae bacterium
CGCTGTTTAATTTCAAGGATTTGTTGCAGGTTTTCATCCAGCAGATCGACCAGTCGTGGTTCAAAATGCAAGCCTTTCTGCTGATGGATATGCTGCAGGGTTTCTTCAATACTCCAGGCTTGTTTGTAAGGCCGGGCACTGGTTAAGGCATCAAATACGTCGGACAACGCGACAATACGGGCTTCGATGGGGATTTGTTCGCCGGACAGGCCAAAAGGATAGCCTGAACCGTCCCATTTTTCGTGATGATACAAAGCCACTGCTTTGGCCATTTTCAGCAGGTCAGAATCACAATCGCCTATGATCTCAGCTCCTATCAGCGGATGTTTTTGCATCTCCTGGTATTCGTCAGCGGTCAGCTTGCCGGGTTTAAGCAGAATATTATCGGCTATGCCTATTTTGCCTATATCGTGCATAGGAGCTGCATGCAGCAAGTCTTCGGCTTTTTGTTCGCTAAAACCATAAGCCAGCGCTATCACCTGAGCATAGTGGCTCATCCGCATCACATGTAAGCCGGTTTCATTGTCTTTGTATTCAGCAGCCCGCCCTAACCTTTGGATCACCTGCAGCCGGGTTTGTTTCAGCTCCTGCGCCTGTACCAAAGACAAATGAGTTTTGACGCGAGCCCGCACTACGGCTGGGCTGATGGGTTTAGTGATGTAATCCACTGCTCCTAGTTCAAAGCCTTTGGTTTCGTCCATCTCATCTTTTAGGGCTGTGACAAAAATAACAGGTATAGCGCTGGTCACCGGATTAGCTTTTAAACGGGCACAAACATCAAAGCCGGTTAACCCCGGCATCATCACATCCAGCAGTATTAAATCAGGTTGTTCTTTTTGTACCAGCTGTAAGGCTTCTTCACCACTTTTAGCAAATAACAAGCGGTATTGCTCCTGCAACACAGTTCGCAGTACTCTTAAATTGGTGGGTTCATCATCCACCAATAACAGGCTTTGTTTTTCTGCCATCAGAGCTCTCCTTTACCCAGCTGTTGTTGTAGCTGCTCCAGCAGCTGCAACGCAAGGCTAAAGTCAAAATCGTTTACCGCGTCCAGCAACTTCAGCAGTAACTGCTGATGTGGACCACTGTAGTGAGACAATTGCTCTATCCCTTGATCGTCCAGTTCATGTCTTAATAAAGACTGTTGCAGGTTTTCCAGCATTGCCGCCAGTTGCTGGTGATTCAGCTGTGTGGACTGTGTCTGTTCAGCCAGAGGTTGTTCCTCTAACAGCCTCTGATGCTCAGCTTCAAATTTTGACCAGCAGCCCAGTATCTTTTGCAGTAATTCAGCTGCTCTTTGTTGCTGTTGCTGCCGTGCTGCCTGTTCCAGTTCGGCACAAACTCTGCTTAATGGCTCCAACCCCAAATTAGCACTGACTCCTTTAATAGCATGAGCTTGTTGCTGCACAGCGTTATAGTTTCCAGCCTGTAGCTGCTGCACAGCCAGTTGTATCATCGGCTTTTGTTGTTGCAGAAATTGTTCTAACTGCGGCAGATAAGTAGCCAAATTACCCCATAACTGCAGGGCTTTGGGCAGGTTCAGCAACTGAACTGTGGTAGTGACTTGAGAATGCTGTGATAAAGGTTCACGTACTTCAATATTGAGTACACGGGCTATTTCAAAACACAAAGCCGCGAAGTCTATAGGTTTGGTGGCAAACCCCTGCATACCTGCTTCTTTGGCTGCAATCTTATCTTCATCCAGTACGCTGGCTGTTAAGGCAATGACAGGCAGAATGGTTTTGTTTTGTGCCATCTCCCATTGTCGTATTTGCTTGCAGGCTTGCAGTCCATCCAGATTCGGCATCTGAATATCCATCAACACCAGCTCAAAGTTGTGTTGTTTGATCATTTTCACGGCTTCAATACCATCAGTCACTGCTGTGACCTGATGACCTGCACGTTGCAGCAAGAGTTTCAGCAGCTCCAGATTCTGCGGTATATCATCGGCAATCAGTATATTGAGCGCAGGTAAAGCTGGTATATAACCTTGTTGGCCAGTCGCAGTGGCTTTACCGGTTTGTAACGGCAGGCTGAATTCAAAACAACTGCCAACACCTTCTGTGCTTTGCACTGTAATGTGCCCGCCCATCAGCTCGACCAGTTGTTTACTGATGGTGGTTCCAAGGCCTGTGCCACCAAAACGGCGGCTCATGGACGCATCGGCCTGAGTAAAAGCATCAAAGATCTGTGGCAGACGATCAGCCGCTATACCTATGCCAGTATCAAAAATACTGAACAGCAGTTGTTGATTGGCTGTGGGGGCGACTTTCACCAGCACAGTGCCCTGTTCGGTGAATTTAATGGCGTTACCAATCAGGTTGGTTAATACCTGACGCAGCCGGTCCGGTGCTCCGTAATAAAATTCACCCAGTTGCGGGTCCAGCTCCAGTTTTAACTCCAGTTGTTTTTTCCGCGCCTGGATCCACAAGGTGGAGACCACAGCATCCAGCACTGCAGGTAATGAGAAATCCTGTAATTCCAGTTCCAGCTTACCTTTTTCCAGCTTAGCGCTGTCGAGAATATCGTTTAGTAAATGCAATAAGGAATGGGCTGAACCATGAATAGTGGCCAGATGTTTTTTCTGTTCAGAAGACAGCTCTGAGCTTAATAACAAGTCGCTGAAGCCAATAATGGCATTCATTGGGGTGCGGATTTCATGGCTCATATTGGCCAAAAAAGCACTGCGGCTTTCAGCTGCCAGTTCAGCTTTGTTTTTCGCTTCCAGCAGCTCGACTTCCATTTGTTTACGCTGGCTGATGTCCATTAAAAAACCATCCAGCCAGACAATCTCACCTTGCGCTGATTTTATCGCTTCACCATATTCCAGTATCCAGCGAATGGAGCCGTCTTTGTGCCAAATCCGGTATTCAATAGTGAAATGCCCCTGATATAAATCAAGCTGAGTAGTGGTGCTCTTGTCATCCGGATACACTAAATCCGACCAGCTGCGTTTCGGAGACGGCAGCATAAAATCACTGGCAGGGTAGCCGGACAAGGTTTCTATCGCATCGCTGATAAACACCATATCCCAGTTTTCGTTGTAAAGGCAGCGGTAGGCCGCACCTGGAATATTGCCAATCAAGGAGCGGAATTTTTCCTCATTGTCTTTCAGTGCCTGTTCCATTTGCAGGCGGCTGCTGATGTCAGTGATAAAAGCGACAAAAATATCTTCATCCGGTAATTTGGCATGACCTATCGCCAGTCGCACAGGCACAGCATGGCCGTTTTTATGCACTGCTTCTACATCACGGCCTATGCCAATAATTTTGGCGTCGCCTGTGGTCAGATAATTCTGCAGATAGGAGTCGTGATCCGGGCGAATAGTGGCTGGGGTGAGGATATTGACGTTTTTATGCAGTAGCTCAGCAGCTGTCCAGCCAAGAATTTTCTCCGCCGCTTTGTTCATGCCCTGAATCAAACCCTGAGCATTGATAGTGACTATGCCGTCGACCGCTGTGTCCATCATGGCCAACAAACGGCTTTCATTGGCTTTGGCTGCGGCACTGGCTTCACGGTACTTGAGTAACAGGTTGATAGCGACCACTAAGCTACTGATCATCAAAGTGGTGAAGGTTATCCCCATAGCAAGCACCAAAGGCAACTCACCGGCCTGATTGTCTGGCTGAAACCCTGCAGGAGGAACAAAACGGGCTGCCGCCATGCCGGTGTAATGCATGCCACTGATAGCTGCGCCCATCACTAAGCTGCTTAATAAGGTCAGCCAGGCCGGGGCCAGATTAAAACGTTTTAAGCCAAAGCGGATCCAAAGTGCAATGATGGCGAGCACCACTGCGACTAAAATAGAGAGCAAAAACACCGGCAAGTCGTAACGCAAAGCGACCGACATTTGCATCGCGGCCATACCTGTGTAGTGCATAGTGCCTATGCCTGCGCCCATCAATACGCCACCCAGCAATAGTTGAGGCAGACTGATATGTTTTTTACTGATGAGGTCCAAAGCCACCCAGGACGCAGCTATGCTGGGCAGCATAGACAGGGCGGTAATACCGAAGTGATAACGGACATCTGTGCATAAAGTAAAAGCCAGCATGCCAATAAAATGCATAGACCAGACACCGCCACCAAGGGCTATGCTGCCACTACCCAGCATCATCAGCCGCAGCGAGTGTTTACTGACACTAATAGCCTGAGCTGTGACCTGCATTGCCATAGCTGAGGCAAAAACTGCTATTAAAAAGGACAACAGCACTAAACTAAGATCGTAACTGCCCCAGAGCAGTAATGGATCGGCCGGGTGTTCGAACAACTGACGTAACCAATCCATTGACTCTACCTCTACTGCTTCAATTTAGTGTTTAGCTGCGTAGTCCTCTACTGCACGCCAGACTCTTAGTGTATTACCTGATAAGACTTTTTCAATTTCCTGCTCTGTGTAACCACGCTCTAACAAACCACGGATCAGGTTAGGGTACATAGACACATCTTTTAACTGTTCAGGTAAGGAATCACCTACACCATCAAAGTCAGAACCTATGCCAACATAGTCGATGCCGACCAGCTTTTTCACATAGTCGATATGATCCAGCACCTTTTCCAAAGAGGCAAATGGATATGGGTTTTTCTTTTTATATTCTGCCGTAAAAGCGTCTTTATCTGTCTGGCCTGAGGCTTTAAAAGCACCGTCCCGCTGTAAACCCCATTGATTAGCCGCTGAAACCACAAAAGCTGAACCAAAGTTAATCTGGATCACACCACCGTTTTTCGCCAGCGCCTTGATCATTTTGTCGTCCATATTGCGCTCAAAACCCGGCACAAAAGCCCGTAATGAAGAGTGAGAGGCAATGACTGGTACTTTGCTGAGCTCAACGGCCTGATAAAAGGCATCGTCAGACACATGAGAGATATCAATCATTACCCCTGTTTCATTCATGGCTTTGACCAGCTCTTTACCAAAAGGGCTTAAGCCTTTCCACTGCCGGCGCAAGTCATAGCTGGAATCGGCTATATGGTTACTTTCGGAATGTGCCAGCGTGATGTAGCGAATACCGCGGTCATAAAAATGCTGCAGATTTTCCAGCTTGCCTTCAATAGGAGTGCCATTTTCCATACCCAGGGCCAGCGAGATTTTGCCTTCTTTAAAGTGTTTGGCTAAATCAGCGCTGCTGTAGGCCATCGCGAATTTATCCGGTGCACGACCCACTAAAGCTTCCATATTGTCGATCAGTTGGTTCGCCAGCAAATAACCACCGCCTTTTTTCTCGTAAGAGGACGGGATATAAATCGACATAAAAGGCGCATTCAAGCCACCGGCTTTGGCGCGGGGGTAATCAAATTCCCCTCTTTTGGTGGCTTTGGTTACATCTTCCCAGTCGTCATGCAAACGATAAGGCACGTCGATATGAGTGTCGATAATCAACTTAGTTTGAGCGATTTTATTGGCTTGTTGTGTGAAGTCTGCGGCCTGAGCCTGCAGCGCAAAAGTGGTAAGCAAACTGATGGATAACAGAGTAAAGCGCATAGATCCCTCGATAGTTTTCACTGCAACGCAGTTGTCTTTTTTCCTTAATCTATCGCGCTTTGTACTTTGGGTATAGTGTTTCTGGTCGCAGTTTTTGCCCTTATGGCAGCAACCAGCCGGAGATCCACAGGCTGTACAGAGCTGAGGTGTTGAGTAATACCGTCAGCCAGAACAACAACTGAAAACTGACTTTGCGGTTTTTATGCCGGAACCAGTGCTGAGCCACAAAAGCCGCTGGCCAGCCGCCCGCTAAACCCAATAGCAGCAAAGTGCTTTCCTGCGTACGCCAGGCTTGTTGTTCCGCTGCTTTTTTATCACGCCAGTAACCAAATAAAGTGACAGCGTTGATCAGCACAAAGCCATACTTCAGCCAACCCGGCACTAACAGCTGCCAGTCCAGATACAGCAGCCACAAGGTCAGCAGCACAAAAAGGCCACTACTGAATTTTAAACTGAAGCGAAAATGGCTGGTGTCCGATTGCATAAGCTGATCCTTAGAAGGCGTTGGATTGGATGTCAGAACAAAGACGTTATGAAGTCGTTTAGTCTAAAGAATACTAGCTGAAATGCGGCTGAACCAGAGCTCTTTCTTATTGTTTTTTCTGGAGATATGCTTTACCCCAACTAGACTTGATTGCATCTGCCCCTTATTGGAAGAACTTATGAATTCAGTGATTGTTAGCTGCGCTTTGTTTTTGTCATTCAGCCCGGCTTTGTTTGCTATTGAAACAAGCGAGGCTGTAAAGGTGACTCCTGTATTAAAAACCAGCCAAAGCTGGGACGGTGCGTTATTAAAATATCCGCAAGGCCAGGCCGAAATTACCGGCGTCAGAATTGAAATAGCACCAGGTGGTGAAACCGGCTGGCATTTGCATAACGCTCCTTCTTTTGGTGTGGTGTTGCAGGGGCAATTGGAAATAAAGTTAAAAAATGGTAAAACCAATGTAGTTAAAGCAGGAGATGCTTTAGCTGAAGTGGTCAATACAGCCCATAGTGGCAAAAACATTGGTACTGAGCCTGTACAGCTGCTGATTTTTTATGCCGGTGCTGTGGGACTGCCGAATTCAGCTTCAGTCACAGAAGGCAATTAAATGCAACAATACATTCATTATCCGGGCGTCTTTGTTCTGGTCGCCGCTCTGACAGGGTGTGGCACAGTGCAAACTCTGGCACCTGATCAAGGCAAAGTGAGCATTAGCTACAACGACAAAAAAAGTTATTGTCAGTCTATACCCCGCATCTACAGTGGGGTCGCCCATAATTTTTGCCTGATGTATGGTGAACCCAGTAAAACCAGTTATACCGCCGCTGCAGACTTACCTGTCTGGGCCATAGATACCATGCTTTGTGCAGTCACAGACACTTTAGCTTTGCCTTACACTGTCACCCGCCAGCTCAAAGACGGTTCGCTAAAAGTGGTGCGCTAAGCGGCTGCATGAAATCGGCGGGTAACTGGATACCGGGCAGGGCCTGGTTAAAATCCGTCCCCATCTGGTGATGAACGAGTGGATGACTAATCTGAGCTAACTGGCGAAGCTGACCGGACTGCACAGTTTCGGCCTGCATTTTTGGCTTTGTACAGCGCCTGATCGGCGAGTTCAACCAGGCTTTTGCTATCCATAGCGGCAGTTGGAATGTCGCAGTACCAACCAATACTGACAGTACAATGACCCTGTTGATGGTTTAGCCGGATCTTATGCTGTTCCAGGCGTTGCAGAAAATCTTCCAGTAATTGCTTCATCGTCTCTGCATCACTACCGACACTAACCAGAATAAACTCCTCCCCACCATAACGTACCAACAGGTCATCTTTACGCTGAAACTGACTCTGACAAAGCGCTGCAAAGTCTTTTAAACACTGGTCACCGAAGTTGTGCCCCAGGGTATCGTTAATGTCTTTAAAGTGATCCAAATCCATCATCGCCAGCGTCAGTGGCAGTTGCTGTCGTTGACACAATGCTAAAGCCTGCTGTACCCGTGGTTCAAAATATTGCCTGTTGTACAAACCCGTTAAAGGATCATGCTGACTGAGTTGCTCCAGCCGGATATTAGCTTCAGTCAGGGCCAGATTGAGTTTTTTTAGTTTCAGGTAGCTGATGCTGACCACTGAAATCAGCAAGGCAAAAGCCAGTAACATTTGCCAGAACAACTGATAGTCAAACCCCT
The DNA here is from genome assembly GCA_946482615.1 of uncultured Chromatiaceae bacterium. Next base: position 7,649 of record CAMLSF010000110.1, read on the forward strand.
GCTCATAGCGAATGGCCAGCCAGTGATTATTGATTTGCTGTTTTTGTTCCGGACTGATCTGCAACAGCAACTGGTCAAAAATTTCCAGCAGCAGCGGATCATCATTCCGGCAGGCCAGGCTAAGCAGTGTGTCTTCGGCCAATCTGCCTGCTATTTTCAGGTTGGTGATGGAGTTTTTTTGCAGGCTGTAGCTGATACTGCCCATATTGCCGAGCATGCCGTATAAATGCCCTGCCTGCACCTGCAGCAATCCTTGTTCGTAGTCGTGAAAAGGCACCAGTTGTAATTGGGGGTAGCGTTGCTGATACAACTCAAGTGTGCCAAAGCCCGCTCTGATACCAACAGGAGAAGAGGTCGGAATATCAGCCACTGAGCGGATAAAGGCTTTGTCTTTGGTGGTCACCACTACATTCGGAACTTCCAGGTAAGCTTTGCTGAAGATCAGGTACTCAAGACGGGAGGGGGTAGGCATAGCGAGAGTGAGTAAATCACAGTGCCTGTCTTTCGCTGCCTGCAAGGACGCGGGCCAGTCCGGGGTCGGGTATAACTCCAGAGGGACCGGCAACATCCGCTGTAACAGCCGGATATACTCAGCCGATATACCCGTATGTTTGCCTTGTTCTGACAATGCTTCAAAAGGCAGCCAGTTAGGGTCAATACAATAAGTGACTTTGCCTTTTTGTTTCAGATGTGCGATTTGTGCGTCAGACAGCACAGATTCCGCCTTTGCAGACGAGCTTAGCAGCCAGAGGCTCAGCACAAAAAAGACGGCCGAACTTTTAAAGCGTACCGCTGACATGAGATAAAGCACCCAGTGGAATAGCACATGCTCTTTTAGCACCATAGGTCTGCTTTGGATAAGCCGCAAGGTCGGCAGGAAAATATAACAGGAAGGTTTCTAAACTGGTGACGGGCAGAAACAAAAATGCCCCATCAAGGGGCATTTTTCTTAGTTGGCGCTTGCTGTTAACAGCTGGCCATCTTTTACCGGAATACGCTCAGCCGGCTCTTCATTTAAACGGGTTTTGTGGACTTTACCGTCCAACAGGTAAGTCACGTCATAACCTACCACTCGTTGTTCTTTTTTCTGTACTGTTTTGCAGACGCGGCGGGTGGTGCTTTCGACATCTTTATTTTGCATGTCAGTCTGCACTTGTTTACCTGCATAACCGCCAGCTGCAGCACCTGCCACAGTAGCAATCTTTTTACCGGAACCACCACCGACCTGGTTACCCAGCACACCACCTACTACAGCTCCTAATACTGTACCCGCGATTTGGTGTTGATCCTGTACAGCCTTTTTCTGTTGCACTATCTGATCGGTACATTGTTCAACCGGCACGTTGTAGCTTTCATACACAGCTTTGCTGGCCACTACTTCAGCAAATTCCGGTTCTTTGTCTAAATAACTGTAGCCTGCCATAGAGCCTAAAGCAGTAACGGCTATGCCACCTACTACTAAACCTGCAATAAGAGACTTGTTCATGCTGCACCTCAATTCACTGTGATAAAGTTCAATTGCCTTTGGCAATGAAGTTGAGAAGAGTGTAGGTCAGTCAAGCTGTACTCAAACTGAATAGTAATAACCTTCGTTTCTGAAGCCGTAGCTTTGTTACCTGCTCTATCTCACCCCATCAGATAGAACGTCCATGTTCCCGGGTGCTCGCTCTCTTGTCGCTGCGCTGCAGCACCAATTGCTCTGGTTATAGAAAATGCTTAGTTTTTTAAGAAGGGTTGCACATAAGAGCAACTGGCCTGCATAGCATAACCTTGTGTTTTAGCCCATTGGATACCTGCGTTCACCAGTTGACGGGCCAAACCCTGGCCTCTGGCGCTTTCTGGAACATAAGTGCGGTAAAAGTTGATTTTCTGGCTTTTTAGGTCAAGGCTATATAAAAGTTCCGCCTGTTCATTTACCCACTGAATCACAAACCGCTGCTCTTGGGGGTAGTGCTTAATTTCAACTGATTCTGACATAAAAGACCGCCTTTGGTGGCTAAGGATAATCTGATTCAGATTAAGGGCTTTCTCCCATTTGGCATAGAGGTAAACGCATGAGATGGTTGTTGTTTATATGTATAACCTTGAGTTTTGCCGTACAAGCTAAGGCTGAACTGACAATACTGGTTGGGCTGGATAAACCCCCTTATATAGATTTAAACGACAGTTCAGGTTATGAGCTGGATTTATTGCGTTTACTGACAAAAAAAATGGGTTATGACGCAGTATTTTTGCATGTGCCTAATGCCCGAATCAAAGCCCTGATGCTTGACGGCAAAGCTGATATCGCCACTTTACAAAAGCCTGATCCAGAACAGCAGCAGTTATATTACTCGCAGCCCTATATTCGTTATCAGAATGTGGCTGCCAGCTTGTCATCAAAAAGCCTGCAACTGCATCAATTAGAGCAACTGAAACCTTATTCTGTAGTGGCTTTTCACAATGCCCGTATTTTGTTAGGCCCTGAATACCAGCAACTGCTGCCTTTAGTGATGAATTATCAGGAAGTGGCCAACCAAAGTCAGCAGTTACAGATGTTGTTACTGGAGCGTTGCGATGTGGTGGTGATGGACAGAAACATCTTTTATTATTATGCCAAACAGGCAGGGCAGAGCATGCAACCTTTTGACTTAGCTTTGATATTTCCGCCGAGTTATTACAGTGCTGCTTTTAAAAATGAGAGGTTAAGACGTAAGTTTGATAAGGCTCTGGCTGAGCTGCAGCAAGAGCCTATTTTTACTCAGCTGCAGCTGAAGTACTTTTCGGAAGTGAATCAGCAGCTTCAGGAGCCGCAGTCGTAGGTTCTGTTGCTGAAGTCTGAGCTTCTTCAGCTTTTTGTTTCAGGCGAATGGAGTTTTTCACCAGAATATTTTTCTTTTGTTTGGCTCTTTTACTGATTTTCTTTTTTAAGGCTTTGCTTGAACTCATGATGTCTTTTCTCACGCCAGATATGGCCGCTAGTCTACCTGACTCTGTTTATATACCCAAGAAATTCAAGTCCGAAGGGAATTAAAACCAGCGATCTTTCACCATACCGTAATGAAAATAGCCCCATTGACCTAAGCGCCGCAGCGCAGGTAACGGAAATTTAGGCAAAGCCGACTGATACAGCGGGATCTGCGGCAACGTCAGGCCCATGACACGCTCAGCCAGTCTTTTACCTGCCTGTACTGAAAAGGTCAGACCGCTGCCACAATAACCCATGCTATACAGCACATGGCCTTTGTCATCGGCCTGCGCCAGATGCGGAATATCGTCCAGCGTCATACAAATCCAGCCAGACCAGCTGTAGTCATAACGCAAGTGCTGCAGAGCCGGAAAGCTGAGTTTCAGCACGTCCAGCAAACGCCTTGCAAAATAAGGATCTTCAGCCCCTTTGCCTGTAATAGCGCCACGGCCGCCAAACAAAATTCTGTTGTCCGGTAACTTACGGTAATAGTACTTCAGTGCTCTGGTATCCATAATCACCTGCGAGGTTAAGAAGTTGCAGGCCGCTAACTGAGCGTCAGACAAAGGTTCGGTGACAATAATTTGTGATAACACAGGCAAAGTGCGCTCTTGCACACCGCTGTGCAGCAGCTTGGGGGTATAGCCATTGCTGGCGATCACCACTTTTTTGGCCCGCACTACACCTTGTGGTGTGATCAAAAGCTGGTGTTCCCCGTCTTGTTGCCATTGAGTGACAGGGCTTGCACTATAAATTTTCGCTCCGGCTTGTCGCGCCAGTCGCTGATAACCCCAGGCCAGTTTCAGCGGGTTGACACCAAAACCATCGTAAAAACGCAAGGCGGCATAGGCATGCTGGTCGGCGACAAATTTTTGATGCAACTCATCACGGCTGAACAATTCCACCTGATAACCAAACTCCTTTTGCAACAAACTGGCTTGCTGCTGCAGGGTTTTTACCATAGAGGGTTTATGCGCCATGCGCAGATAACCAGCTTCCTGCTGGTCACACTCTATGCCTGTGGCGATCAAAGCTTTGACGGTTTCAAGACCGGCACAAAATTCGTTATAAATGCCATGCATAGCGGCTTCGCCATACTGCGAACGCATCACTGAATAAGGTTTGCGGCCAGAGGATTTCAGCACAAAACCGGCGTTACGGCCGCTGCAGCCCCAGGCCGTCTGATTGGCTTCCAGCACCACGGCTTTGACACCATGTTCAGTGGCCAGATGATAAGCACAGGACAAGCCGGTATAACCAGCGCCAATAATGGCGACATCCACTGTCAGATCCTGTTGCAACTGGCCATCGTCCAGAGGAGCAGTGCCTGAATGGTCCGCCCAATAGCTGTTTGGCAAAGGCTGGCCCTGGCCTGGGTGAGGGTCTAACAGCGGGTCGTACATCCGTTTTTCCTTTTTGTTGTATTGGATGAGAATTTTGGCGATCATGGCAAGAACCACAGAAAAAACCAAGAGTGTTTTATGTTTTCCAGCGCTATTCAGTACCGCCAGTTGCAGTTGCAGGATTATGCTGCCCTGCTGCAATTAGCCAATCAGGTGCATGGTGAGGGGTATCTGGACGCTCAGTCTCTGGCTTATTACCATCAGTTAAGTATTAAACAAGGCATAGATGCCAGTTTTGTCGCTTACGCCGACCAGCAACTGGTCGGCTTTCGTTTATGTTGGGCCGCCGGGCAATGGCAACCGGATCAATGGTGCAGTACAGAACTCTGGCAAACCGCTGTGGCTGAAACCAGCTACTTTAAGTGCAATACCATAGCGCCACTCTGGCAGGGGCGTGGCATAGGTGGTGAACTGATGAGCCGCTCTATGGCAGCGTTAAAACAACAAGGCGCCAAAGCCGGAGTAGCGCATTTGTGGCGGCAAAGCCCGGGCAATGCGGCGGTAAAGTACTTCACCAAACAAGGCGGG
>CAMLSF010000111.1 GCA_946482615.1 uncultured Chromatiaceae bacterium
ACTGTCACCGACAACTGCCAGAAACTGGTAATAGTGCCTTTCATCGCGGCAGGCGCCTGACTATAGGCAAACTCTAAACCTGTGGCTGATACCAATACCTCACCAAAAGTCAGCAGTGCATAAGGCAACACCTGCCAGACTATCGACATCACAGTGCCACCGTCCATCGCCAGTTGCACTGAACCAATCACAATCCAGCTTAAACCGGCAAAAGCAATACCAGCGCCCATACGACGCAAAGCGGTAATACGCACCCCACAACGCTCTAACAGCGGATACAAGACGATATGGTTAAAAGGGATCAGCAACATCACCAACAGCGGGTTTAACGCCTGCATCATGGCGGGTTCAAACCAGTCAGGCTTGCTCATGTCATTGGCCTGTAAAATCCAGGTCGAAGCTTTTTGATCAAACAAAGACCAGAACGGAGTCACTAAAGCAAACAGGATCAGAATACGCAAGACGGAGCGCACACCATCGACGGCGACATCAGGGTGTACACCACGTGCCCTTTCCAGTTGGATAGCGGCACCTGCGCCACCAAAGCCCATCAGCAGCACTAAAGCTAAACAAAAAGCAGCGACAAAACCTAAAGTGGCGGTTTGGCTTAAGCTAAACAGCGCTAAGGCAACACCTACTAAAGCCAGATATAAACCGCCATTGGTTTTGCCCGATTCTTTGGCTAATAACGCAGTTTTTACCACTTTTAAAAAGCTATGCGGATCTTTAGGTTCTGGCGCTACATGCACATACCGCTTACGACCTAACCAGAAAAACAAGGTCGCCAGCGCCATCAGCACACCAGGAATACCAAAAGCCACTGCAGGGCCAAAATGTTTCAGGGTCAATGGCATTAATAAAGAAGCGAAAAAGGAGCCGAAGTTAATAGTGAAATAAAAGATATCAAAAGCTTTTTGCGCAAGCGCCTTATTACTCTGGTCAAACTGATCGCCCATAAAAGCCGACACCAGAGGTTTAATCCCCCCCGACCCCAGCGCTATCAGAAACAAGCCGGTATAAAAGCCTTCTTTACTGGTTTCAAACAAGGCCAAAAAGGCATGGCCAATCACATAAACAATGCTCAGCCACAAAATAGTGTTGTATTTGCCAAGATAACGGTCTGCTAACCAGCCGCCTAATAAAGGGAAAAAGTACACCCCTATCACAAAGGAATGAAACACGTCTTTGGCTTCACCCGCTCTTAAATGCTCTGGCACAGCGAGCAACAAAGCCGTCATTAAAAATGGCGTTAAAATATTGCGCATACCGTAGAAGCTGAAGCGCTCACAGGCTTCACTGGCAATAATGTAAGGTATTTGCCGTGGCCAACGGGCCTGCTTTACATCTGTGGACATGGGTATTCCTCTGACTTGCTCTTTGTCTGTGGAGCTTTTTTTAAGTTTTAATTGCATGCCGATACTACCGGAAAAGCCAGACAAACCCAAACCAGAGGGAAAAAACTGCTTGCTGTTGCATCAACTTGCATAGAAAATCAGCAAACAAACCGAATAGATAAAGATGTGGCAAAAAAACGGTTGACGCAAAAAAGCCTGATGAGCATAATACGCGCCACTTGCTTAGGACAACTAAGACACAGTGGCTACATAGCTCAGCTGGTTAGAGCACAGCACTCATAATGCTGGGGTCGCAGGTTCGATTCCCGCTGTAGCCACCACTTAATTTGTTCGTCCAGTGTTAGCGGAAGTGGCGAAATTGGTAGACGCACTGGATTTAGGTTCCAGCGCCGCGAGGCGTAAGAGTTCGAGTCTCTTCTTCCGCACCAAGCAAGTAAGAATTCTGCAGTTTCTGCAGGGGTATAGCCAAGCGGTAAGGCAGCGGGTTTTGATCCCGCCATTCTGGGGTTCGAATCCCTGTACCCCTGCCATTTAATTGAAGTGGCAGTGTAATCATCACATTACACAAATTTAGTCACGACAGTTCTGCAGGGGTATAGCCAAGCGGTAAGGCAGCGGGTTTTGATCCCGCCATTCTGGGGTTCGAATCCCTGTACCCCTGCCATAAATTGGAACCCAGCTTCGGCTGGGTTTTTTCTTTTTTGTGGTTTTCATATCCCTTTGTGTCAGGCATGCAGAAGCGCAGAGCTTTCGCTAAAAGCTCTGCAAATGGCCTAAGCCCTTTTTAGCCTTTTGATCCCAAACCATCCTATAACACCAACCCCAGCCAGTAATAACGTCCATAGCAGCCACTTAAAAGGCCGTAACTTTTGCCTGAGCTTAAGTTCAACGTTCTGGTGCTGTCGCTGTTTAGCCGCCACAAAATCCGGTTCAGGGCAGGACTGGCCAAACTCAGCCCCCCAGCTGACATAAGGCCCTTGGTGCAGATACTGCTGATAATACTCCCGGGCCAGTTCTGGTTGGCGCAGTAACAGCCATTTTGTCGAATGGCACAAAGTAGCAGCAAAAGCCTGACTGTTTTGTGGTACCAGCTCCGCAGATTTTGCGACCAGTTCAGCCGCCAGTTGCCGGTAGTGGAATCTGTTGCTGTAGATGGAAGTTGAACTGCTTAAGCGCTGTAATTCAGCCGCAGGCAAAACCTGTGTATTCTCATCATCCTGGTAAGGCTCGTACTGACCATAAAACACCTGATAGTCCGGCGCCAGTTCAAAGCCCATTAACTCCAGGCCATGCTCTCTGGCTAACTTTGCCTGTTCAAACAAGGCCTGAGCTTTGGCGATGTCCGTCCAACTGCTTGCGGCTTTTTCTGCATGCTCCTGATAACGCTTTGCCAGTTGCTTTAATTCAGGGTCAATAAAATAAGCCTGAGCCTGTTGATATTCGCCGGCACGCATCAGTCGTCTGGCGGTTAACTGATGCAATAACACTTCGACTTCTGTATCACCAAAATAATGCCACTGTGTTTTTTCCGGTATTGTGGTGACAGGATGCAAAGCCACAAAACTTTTCAGCTCATCCAGCGTCAAAACCCGCTCTGCAATATAAGCCGTATCTTGCCAGTACTCAGAGCCTGCTGCGGTCAGCAAAGAGACAGCCTGCAGATAATCGCCACGGCTTAATTCCAGAATGCCGTGTTCTGCCTGAACACGACAATAGTGCTGCGCCTGTAATTCCGCCACCGAGGGTTTCGTATAAGGGCTTTGCTGTGCCGGTAAAGTGCCGGCCTGCGCAGGCACAGTGGAAAAAGCCTGACTGGCTTTGGCATAAAACTCTGCGGCTTTGGAGCTATCCCCTGCTTTTAACGCCATTTTTGCCTGCAGCCACCAGGCCTGAGGACTTTGATCCATATGAGGTAATAACTGCTGTACCAAAGCAAACTGGCCCTGCTGATAAGCCACTGTGGCAAGTTGAGTCGCATTTTTCAGTTGAATGTCCGGCAGTTGATTTAGCACCGCCAATAATAGCTCCAATTGCTCTGGCTGCAGATAACTTAAAGCGCTGAACTGCGTCATCAGATAACGGCTTAATAAAGCAGCCACTGCAGGACTTTGTACTAAAGGTATTAATTGCTGCTCCGGCATAGCGGCCAGTTCTTTACTCAACAGCACTAATGAAGCGCGGCCACTTTCACTCCAGCGGCTTTGCGCTGCATACAAACCTATAGAACCTGCCCAGTCGCCTTGTTGTTTAGCCAGTTTGGCCTGTTCACCTAAACTTGCCACAGCCAACTGCAAAGGATCAGCCAATCCAGCTGCGACTTCTTGTTGTAACTGGTTATATAAAGCCTGGGCTTCAGTATTTTGGTTCTGATCATTTTGTTTTACCAGGGCGCGACTCAGTGAATACAAAGCCCAACTGCGCCTTTGCTGCTGTTGCTCTAAAGGTAAAGCCAGCACCTGGCGAAATAAATGGATGGCCTGCGGATAGTCTTGTTGCGCAAAAGCTACAGCAGCTGCCGTATAAAAACGCAATTCAGCAGGTAAAGCTTCACCCACAGACAAAGCCTGCTGCACTGTGCTGCTTTGCCTCATCTGCCGGACTATCATTGCCTGATCGCTGCTTAACAACTGCTGCTCAGCTTGTTCTGTGGCCCTGACCCAGCGCTCATTCTGATAATCGTAGGAGTCTTCAAATACAACAGCGTCTGCTTTGGTTAATACCGCAGAAAGATCAGGTACTACAGAGGCCAACGCCTGCACTTCCACTAAAAACACCGGTTCAGGCAGTACAGCAAAAGTCTGGGCTCTGTCCGAACTCAGCATCATTGGAAAGTCTGGTCCGCAGGCCAGGGCGCTGCCAGCTAACGTCATGCTGCTCAGCAGTAAGGCTTTGTTCATTTTCAGCATAAAATCATCCTTTAACTGCGGAAAGAGTTAAGTTTTGACATGTGGCCCACCCCAACACCAGGCGTTGCCCGGGTTGCAGCACAGCTTCAGCTTTGCGTAAAACAAACTGCAGCTGATTTTTGTCTTTCGGAAAGTTGAACTGATAGCCTGATACGCCGTCCGCAGCGCTGCATAACACACCGGACAAGTTGATTTGGGCAGGTAAGGGTGCAGCGATAAAACCATGGTTTTCTGCCACAAGTTCAAAGTGAGGCGCTTTATCCTGCACACTTATCTTTAAATCAGCGGCCAGAGCTTTGCCCGAACTCACAGCCTGCAACTGAGCGTAAGACCAACTGCGTTTATCCGATGGCAAAGGCAAACGAAACCAGGCCAGCCCCTGCAACAATGGCCAGTTTTGTTGTTTTAACCACAGACTAAAATCCTGCACTTGCTGAGCATCCAGCCACAATTCGTGTCGTTCGCTTTGACTTTGCAATGGCTGTTCACTTTCAACCAGCCAGCCGTCATCTTGCTTCAGCAAGGCCGAATGATAGGAAGGTACAGCAATGTAAAATGGCTTCTGTGCCTGTGCTGCTAATAGTTGCGCCCAGCTTTTGGCAAGTTCAGCCTGAAATATACCTTGTTGTGGTGACAATACAGAATGCACTTGTAAGGTCAGTTGATCGGTTTGTTGTTGCAACTCAGACCAACCCGCTTTACCTAACCAGTCCGGTAAAGCAGTAATGCTCAGCGGCAGTGATGCTGGTAACAGCTGACGTAATTCTTTTATCCAGAAAGCATAAGCGCCAAGCTGGCTGCTGGCACAGTCATAATCCAACTCCAGTTGAGTCACCTTCACCCCTTGCTGTTGCCACAAGTGCAGCAGCGCCAGTAGTTTTTGTTGCAACACAGTTGTTGGTAAATGTCTGAGCTGCCCATCAAGCCGCACTACCAGCTGTACAGACCGTCCATCCGCAGCCAGCAGCGATAAATCAACTTTCGCCTGAGTCCAGACAGGACCGGTTCTGGTCTGATGCAGCTGCAAGGCCAATACCCTGAGTGCTGTGAAATCTGTTTTGCTTTGCGCCAAAGCTTGCACATGCTCTGCAGTCCACATTCGCTGCCAGATATAAATATGCTGGCTAAAAGTGGAGCTGGCTTGTGGTGTACAAGCGCTCAACAAACAAAGACTGAACAACAGAATGATAAGTTTGGACTGAAGCTTCAAACGATGTACTTATCTAAAGAGGCGATGAGGTCAGTATAAGGCCCTGCATTGTTGCAGGGCCATAGCTTTTGCCTAGAAACTATCGGCAGTGATTTCTACTTGTGTCACTTCACCATAAGTTTTGGCTATGTCTTTGATAGCTTCAGCTTTGCCTATCAGCACAAATTGCAGCTGGTCTTTTGGAAAGTAACTGTTAATCAGACGTTTGCTTTCAGCCACTGTCAGCTGATCCACTTTGCTTTGGAAGCTGTTAATGAAATCCTGATCAAAACCATACAGATACATATCGCCCAACAAAGCAGCTAAAGCTGTATTGGTTTCAAAACGGGGCGGAAACTGGCCTTTGACATAAGCTTTAGCCGAATCCAGTGTGGCTTGGTCTATGCCTTTATCCCATAAACGCTGATAAGTTTTTAGTGCTAAATCCACTGCAGCTTTGGTGCTGTCTATTTTAGTAAAACTGCCGATGCTAAAAGTGCCGCTGGCGGAGTAGCGCTCAAACCCAGAGCGGGCGCCATAAGTTAAGCCCGAATTCACCCTCAGTTCGTCATTCAGCCAGGAGGTAAAACGCCCACCCAGCACTGTATTGACCACACTGATGCCGACATAATCCGGATTGTCCTGTTTCACGCCGACACCACCAATACTAAAAGTGGTTTCTATCGCATCGGCTTTATTGACCAGTAGCACTTTAGCTTTGTTAGCTTTTGGCAAGGCCGCTGTTAAGTCGGGTTGTATCGCTGCAGTGCCGTTTTTCCAGCTGGCAAAGCTTTTTTGCAGCAAAGCTTTCATTACAGCAGGCTTAAAATCGCCCACTATGCTGATGGCCGTATTGGTTGGCTGATAATAACTTTGGTGGAAGTTCTGCACTTGTTGCTGACTGATGCCTTTTAACGACTCTGCAGTACCTGAAATAGCGTTGCCATAAGGGTGAGAGCCAAATACCAGTTTATTAAAGTATTGGTCGATCACCATACGAGGGCTTTCTTTGGCCTGAGCTACAGCGGCAATTTGACGGGCTTTTAGCTTGTCAAACTCGACTGTATCAAAACTGGGTTGAGTCAGCACGCTGTGCAGCACAGTCAGCATTTGCTCTGTGTCTTTGGCCATAAAATCGGCGCGTAAACTGGAGCCTTCCATTGAACCTTCACTGTTTAAACTGGCGCCTAAAAAGTCGACCAGTTGCTCAATCTCTGCTTTGCTTTTACCGCCTGCGCCTAATAACAGCGCCTGGCTGGTAAGCTGAGACAAACCAGCGACACTGTCATTGACGGCACCAGCTCTGACTGTGGCCTGCACTGTGACTAAAGGCACTTCATGTTGAGGCAATAAAAATACAGTTAAACCATTGTCCAGCTTAAACTGTTCATAGGCCGGCAACTGAAAGCTGCTTTGACTTTTGCTTTGGTCAGCCATCACAGGCAAGGCAAATACAAAAGAGCTTAATAACACCAGGGCCAGTGCTTTTGGAGTTTTAGTGAAATGGCTCATAGATCTTTATCCTCAGCAGAGTCCAGCACAGCAACAGTGCGGTTGGATTTTTTCAGGTAATTTTGCGCCACCCGCTGAATATCAGCTGGTGTGACTTTTTGATAATTTTTTGGTGCATCAAACAGTTTCTGGTAGCTGCCAAAATACAGCTCATAAGTGCCGATAATATCGGCTTTACCATTGATGGTTTCCATTTCACGGTAGAACTGCATCAGTTTCTGGTTTTTGGCTTTATCCAGCTCAGTCTGACTGACACCTGCTTTGGCCACTTTATTGATGACGCCAATCAGCGCAGTTTCCAGCTCGGCTGCTGTTACACCGGGGTTAGCCACCGCCATCAGATAAAACAGGTTGGGGTCAAAGGACATAGGCAAATAACTAAACACATCCAGCGCCAGCTCCTTATCGACCAGGCCCTGATATAAACGTGAGCTGTTACCTTCCCCTAAAATGGAGTTCAGTAAATCCAGCGCATAATAATCCGGGCTGGAACTGGCCGGAATATGAAAACCAAACAGTAGATTTGGGCTGGTGACTGAAGCTTTTTGTACATAAACCCGACGTTCACCTTTTTGTTCAGGCTCAACTGTACGCACAGCTTCAGGTTTTGGCTGGGATGGGATGGGCGCAAAATACTGCTCTGCCAGCTTTTTCACTTCCGCAAGTTTGACATCTCCAGTCACTACCATCACGGCATTGTTGGGCGCGTAATAGGTTTTGTGGTACTGCTGCAAGTCTTTCAGCGTCCAGGCTTTGATGTCCGACTCATGGCCAATCACAGGCCAGCTGTACGGGTGAGCATGAAAAGCCACACCTTTCATTTCTTCCTGCAAAGTGCGGAAATTAGAGTTTTCAAGGCCGGTAGTGCGCTCAGAAGCCACTACACCCCGTTCACTTTCCACCATTTTGGCGTTGATATCCAGATTGGCTATCCGGTCAGCTTCTAAATCAAAAATAGTCTCCAGCGCGTTAGCCGGAAACCAGTTGGTGTATACAGTTAAATCTTCTGTGGTGTAGGCATTGTTGGCGCCGCCAGCTGCTTCCATAGTGCGGTCAAACATCTTAGGGCCGTACTTTTTCGCGCCGTTAAACATCATATGTTCAAAAAAATGCGAAATGCCGGTAATACCAGGGTGTTCGTTGCGCGAACCTACTTTCCAGAATAAATAGCTGTTGGCGTTTGGAATAGATGCATCTTCCAGCACCAGAATTTTCATACCATTGTTAAGCGTAAAGCTTTGAATATCTTTGGCTTCTGTGGCTTGTGCTGAACTGAACACCAGCCCAAGCAACAGCGCCAAAGCGGACTGTTTTAACCTCATACCTTCTCCCTGCCCTTTTCTGAAAGAGAATGACAAAGGGTTAAGACTAAACGAAAAACAAAAACGCCCTGCAACAAAATTGTTACAAGGCGTAAACAGTAGTCTTTAAAGGAACACTGAGTTAGTCGGGCTTATCCTGTGCAAAGTCTAACTGGCCTTGTTCTGTCCAGTACAAAGGGCGGACACGAGTATGGCGATTGCCATCCTGCAAAGGATTGCCCTGAATGTCTTTGTAATCCCTGGCGTGATAGAGCATTAAATGGCTGACGCCATCTTCAGCCAACACAAAGCTGTTATGACCGGGACCAAAACGTTTCAGGTTGTCGTTGGTGGAAAACACAGGTTTCGGCGCTTTGGTCCAGCTTTCGGTTTTTAATAAATCGGCATCGGCAGACGCAGTCAACAAGCCCATGGCGTAACGATGATCAGTGGCACTAGCTGAATAGGCCAGCCAGACTTTGCCATTTTTAATCAGCACAGCAGGCCCTTCATTGACCTTATAACCTAAGACCTCCCAGTCCAAAACCGGCTCTGTCAGCAAAGTAGCGGGCAATTCCAGTTCTGTGGCGCTACGCATTTTAGCTATCCACAAAGCGCTGTTATAACTTTGCTTTTTATCCTGCTGCGCCCAGACCAGATAATGTTGCCCCTGGTGTTCAAAGTGAGTGGCATCCAGATTAAAACTATCCCAGCCTGTGTTCAGCGGCCCCAGTTCCTGCCACTCCCCTTGCAGCGGATCGGCAGCACTGTTTTGCAGCAGATAAGTACGGATATGAAAGGGCTCTTCAGTTTTGCCTGCAGCAAAGTAGATATACCAGCTGCCGTCTATCCGGTGCAGTTCAGGTGCCCAGATATTGGCACTCATAGGGCCTTTGTCTTTTTTGCGCCAGATGACTTTGGCTTCAGCCTTTGCTAAGCCTTTAATGCTTGAGCTGTGACGCAGCTCTATCCGATCAAACTCCGGCACTGAAGCTGTGAAATAATAAGAATCAGCTGCGGCGCGGTAGACCCAGGGATCGGCACGGTTTTTAATCAAAAGCCCGCTCTCTTGTGCCCAGAGCTGGACACTTAACAGGCTTATCAGCAAACAACTACCGAGCTTCCACATTACAACCTCCGCTTTTTTGCAACGCCAGCCAATCCATGACGGCCAGTTCAGACTCAGGCAAGCCCTGATAAGGCGACTGATAAATCAATAAACTACCGGCATCCGGCTCGGCTTGTAACTGAGCTTCCGTTAACCCCTGCCGCGCTGTGGTAACAAACAGCAGGTCCAGTTCAGGCCCACCAAAAGCCAGACAAGTGGGCTGACTGACAGGTAAAGGGTGTAAAGCAGTTTGTTGCCCTGAAGGCGCATAGCGCGCTATGGCAGCACCGCCCCATAAAGCACACAGCAGATGATCGTCCGCATCTATAACTGCACCATCAGGTTCAGCCCCTGCCGGCACGCGAGCAAAAAACTCTGGCTGACTGACAGAACCCTGAACCGCATCAAACTGATAAGAATAAATCTCCCCTGTGGGTGAGTCGGCGTGATACATCCTGCTGCTGTTTTTATTCCAGCACAGGCTGTTTGGAATTTGTAAGCCGGTGATCACTGCACAACAACCCTGCTGGTCCAGCCGGTATAAAGTGCCGGTCTGACCTTGGTTGACTTCCCGCATAGTACCGGCCCAAAACCTGCCCTGGCGGTCGATCCGGCCATCATTCATCCTGTTGCCGGATAAATGAGTTTCAGGTTTCACCAACCATAACAGCTGTTGTGTTTGCGGCTGATACAAAGCAAAACCCGACTCAAAAGCCACCAGCATCGAATAGTCAGCGCGCATCGGGTCTTTTGGGTTCAGCAAGGCAAAACAGCTGATACGTTCAGGCAAGGGATAGGTATTCAGCTGCAACGCAGGCCAGAATAACTGATACAAAAAACGGCCATGAATATCAGTCCACCAGACCGACTGGCTGGCGCCATGCCAGACAATACCTTCACCTAATTTATTTTTCAGCGGGATGCTATGCAGCAACGTCAGTTCACTCATGCCTTGCTCCCTGCTTTGTTTTGCCATTTATGACTCAGTAATTTTTGCAAAGCGATAAAGAAAAACAGCAAAACCCCTATCACTATTTTGCTCCACCAGCTGCTTAAGCTGCCGTCAAAATTGATATAGGTTTGAATAAGGCCCATTAGTAAGACACCCAATACGGTGCCAATAATAAAACCGCTGCCGCCTGTCAGTAAGGTACCACCTATCACTACTGCTGCTATCGCATCCAGCTCAACCCCCACAGCAGCCAGTGCATAACCTGAGTAGGTGTAAAAACTAAAAATAATACCGGCCATAGCAGCCAGCATACTGCTGGTGGCGTACAACAAAATAGTAGTGCGGGCGACAGGAACTCCCATCAGTTGGGCGGATTGGCTATTGCCCCCTAAGGCATAGACATAAGATCCAAAGCGACTGTAGTGAGTAAGTACCAACATCAGCAGCACCAAAGCTATGGTCAGCAAAGAAGTGGCACCCAGCCAGCCACCATCAGGCAGCTCAAGCCCAAACTCGGCTACGGCATCATAAAAAGGATGCTCAATAGCGACAGACTCTTCACTCAATAGCGTTGCCACACCCCGGGCTAAAAACATGCCGGCCAAAGTGACAATAAAAGGCTGTAACTGGTAATACTGAATTAAAGCTCCCATACCAGCGCCAAAAAGCGCCGCACAAGGCAGGATCAGCGCAAAAGCCAAAAGCGGATGCCATTGATAAGGCCCAATCAATAAGGCGGCCGCCACACCACTTAACGCAATCACAGAACCGACCGACAGGTCTATGCCACCGGATAAAATCACCAATGTCATGCCCAAGGCTGTCACCAGCAAAAAGGCATTGTCGCTGATTAAGTTAGTAACCACTCGCAGACTGGCAAAACCGTCAAACTGGCTGGCGCCTGCAGCAAACATCACCAGCACCAGCGCAAAAGTGATCCACAAAGGTAAATAAGTGCGGGACATCAGGCTTTTCCTCCACGCGCTTTGCCAAAGCTCAACAGGGCTTTTAGCTGGTTGCGAAATAATTCTGACTGCAACATCAGCACAAGCAGTATGACTAAAGCTTTGATTAATAAATTAAATTTAGAAGGTAAACCACTAACCACTATGGTGGTGCTCAGGGCCTGAATAATCAGTACTCCTATCACAGCCCGGGGCAAAGAAAAACGTCCACCTGTTAAAGCGGCACCACCTATCACTACAGCTAAAATAGCGTCCAGCTCTAACCATAAACCTGCGTTATTGGCGTCGGAGCCCTGAATATCAGCTGTAGCGATAATACCGGCCAAGGCTGCGCAGCCCCCTGTCAGTAAATACACAGTCAGCTTAATACCCCTGTCATCTATGCCCAAATAACGACTGGCTTTGGCATTACAGCCTACAGCTTCAATAAACAGGCCCAACGCAGTGCGTCGTAATAGTAATTGCATCACAAGCAGAGCCAGCAGCACCAGCCAGACAGGCACAGGCAGGCCTAAAAAGGAGCCAGAGCCTAAAGCGGCAAAGTCAGGGTTCTGAAAAGTGACGATCTGGCCCTGATTTAATAGCTGCGCCACACCACGTCCTGCCACCATTAGCACTAAAGTCGCCACTATAGGCTGAATGCCGAGATAGCTGACCATAACGCCATTAATCAGACCGCAGGCTAAACCTGTCAGCAGAGCTATTGCTATCACAGCAGGAATGGACCAATCCCCCAGCAGCAATAAGTTAGCGCACACTGCGCCGCAAATCGCCATCACAGCGCCAACCGACAGGTCAATACCGCCCGTGGCTATGACTAAACTCATGCCTATGGCCAGTAAAGCCACTGGTGCGCTGCGGTTTAAAATATCAATCAGGGGCCCATACAAGCGGCCATCCTGCCATTGCAGTGAAAAAAACTGCGGATCCAGCAGCACATTCACCAGCAATAACAAAGCTAAAGCCAGCAAAGGATAAAGATACTGGCTGAATTTATGCGCTGACTGGCCAGGGCTATAACGTGCCTGCCTGGCGGTTTTTAACTGCTCTTTACTTAACTGCTCTTTACTTAACTGATTGGGGGTGATCTGTTCCACTACAACTCCTTCTGTCGTCATACCGCAGCTCCGGCAATAGCAGCCATAATGCGATCCGGATTCAGATCCTCACCACTTAACT
>CAMLSF010000112.1 GCA_946482615.1 uncultured Chromatiaceae bacterium
GCTGGCAAGCAAAGCTTGCTGACCGCTGATCAATTGTTGTTGTGCGCTGTACCAGGAACGCTGAGCGTCCAGTACCTGCAGATAACTGTCAGCCCCTTGTTTAAAGCGTGCTTCGGACAGGGTAAAGCTTTGTTGATTGCTGTTGGCTAAATCCTGCTGCGCCTGTAACTGAGCTGCGTAACCGGCACGATCCGCTAAAGAATCCGACACTTCACGAAAAGCCTGCTGGATTTTTTGCTGATAGGTTGCCAGTGCCACTTGCTGCTGTGCTTCGGCCACCTCCAGATTGGCTTGGGTTCGACCCATATTAAAGATCGGCAGGTTAATGGACGGAATAAAACTCCAGCTACCCGAACCACCTTTAAACAGATTATCCAGCTCGCCTGATGCTGAACCCGCAGCGGCCGTTAAGCTGATGCTGGGGAAAAAGGCTGCTTTGGCTATGCCAATATTGGCGTTGGCGGCCAATAAGTCGTGTTCAGCAGCTTTTAAATCAGGTCTTTGCTGCAATAAATCGGATGGCAAACCCGCAGGTAATTCAGGTAACTGCAGCAGTTTGCTCAGTGGTTGATCCGGCAGCAAGTCTGCGGACACTTGAGTGCCAGTTAACAGATCCAAAGCGTTTTTATCCCGGGCCAGCAAACGCTGATAACGGGCTATATCTACTTTGGCGGTCGCTACTGTGCTTTTCACCTGCTGCAAAGTTAAAGCTGAAGCGGCGCCTAAGTGATAGCTTTGCTCGGTCAGTTCCAGCGTTTTTTGCTGGCTGTGTAAGGTATGAGTCGCCAGTTCGAGTAACTGCTGATCGGCCGCATAAGTCAGCCAGGCATTGGCAAGTTCCGCCACCAGACTGATCTGGCTGCTTAATTGCGCCTGCTCTGTGGCATACAGCTGCTGCAAGGCTTGTTCTGACTGATTACGCACTTTGCCCCAAAAATCCAGCTCGTACGAAGTCATGCCCACAGTCGCGCTGTATTGCTGGCTGATTTGCGCAGTACCAGTACCTGTTAAATCGCCCGGTAAACGCTGGCGTGTGCCGGACGCATTTAAATCCAGCGACGGATACAAAGCCGAGTCTTCAATCTGATACAAAGCCCGTACCCGCTGCACATTCAGTGCAGCGATTTGTAAGTCTTTGTTGTGGGCAAGGCTGAGTTCTATCAGTTGTTGCAGCTTAGGGTTACTGAAAAACTCTTGCCAATGCAGCTCTGCCGCTTTGGTGCCAGAACCTGTGCTTGCTGCATAAGCAGCAGGCACAGGCAGTTCAATGGCTTGTTGTTCTGGCGCCAGCTGGCAGGCGCTTAATACCAAGAGGGCCAGAGCGCTTAAACTTAAAGTTGTTAATTTCATTGAGCTTTCTCCTGTGCTGCTATCTGTTTGCCCGGGAATACGCGGCGGACCAGCACAAAAAACATCGGCACAAAAATCACGGCCAGGATAGATGAAGCTAAAGTGCCGCCTATCACTGAAATACCCAGAGCATTTTGTGCACCTGAACCTGCACTGGAGGCAATAGCCAGCGGCAAGACACCACAAATAAAGGCCATAGAGGTCATTAAGATAGGGCGCAGACGTAAACGCACAGCTTCAATAGCGGCTTCGACTAAACCTAAACCCTGCTCCATCCGGTGAATGGCAAATTCCACAATCAGAATGGCATTTTTCGACGCCAGACCTATGGTGGTTAATAAACCCACCTGCAGATAGATGTCATTTGATAAGCTCGCAACCAGAGCGGCCAGGGCCGCACCAAACACACCCAGAGGCACTATCATCATCACAGCAGCAGGCACAGACCAGCTTTCATACAAGGCGGCTAAACACAGGAACACCACCAGCAAGGATAAGGCGTACAACAAAGGCGCCTGACCACCACTTAAACGCTCCTCGTACGAGATACCTGTCCACTCATAGGCAAAACCCGGTGGCAGCTGTTTGGCCAGCTTTTCCATTTCATCCATGGCCTGACCCGTACTGTAACCCGGTGCTGCAGCGCCCTGAATTTCCATAGAGGAGAAGCCGTTATAACGTTCCAGACGGGGAGAGCCGTAGGTCCAGTGTGAAGTTGCAAAGGCGGAGAAGGGCACCATCTCACCTTCACTGTTACGCACATACCATTTGGTTAAGTCTTCCGGCACCATGCGGCTGTCCGCTGCACCTTGCATATAGACTTTTTTCACCCGGCCACGGTCAATAAAATCATTGACGTAACTGCTACCCCAGGCTGTGGCCAGCGTACTGTTGATATCGGCCTGACTGACATTCAAAGCTTCAGCTTTGGCTAAATCGATATCCAGTTTCAGCTCTGGCATATCTTCCTGACCATTAGGGCGCACACCAGCCAATACCGGGCTTTGAGCTGCCATACCTAACAATTGGTTACGGGCCGCCAATAACTGGTCGTGACCTAAACCAGCTCTGTCCTGTAAGTGCAGGTTAAAGCCGTTGGCTGTACCCAGCTCGACTACTGCTGGTGGCGGGAAAGCAAACACAAAAGCTTCTTTGATCGTAGCGAAATAGCCCATGGCTTTGCCTGCGACCGCACCTACAGATAAGTCTGGGCGCTGACGCTCATCCCAGTGTTTTAAGTTAACAAAACCTAAAGCAGCGTTCTGACCTGAACCTGCGAAACTAAAGCCTGTGACTGTAAAAATCGACTTCACAGCTTCGCTTTGATCCTGCAGGAAATGGTTTTCCATTTTCTCTACTACTTTCAGGGTTTGCTCTGTAGTAGAGCCTGCAGGCAAGACCACCTGGTTAAACATAATGCCCTGATCTTCATCAGGTAAAAACGCCGAAGGCAACTGGCTGAAAATAAACACCATACCGCCAACAATCAGGGCATAACCCAACAGGTAGCGTTTGCTTTGTTTAATCATACGACTGACAAAGTTTTGCGTGCCTTTATTGGTGTTATCAAAACCCCGGTTAAAGCCAGAGAAAAACTTGCCTAACACAGAGTTGTCGTCATGCACATGGCTTGGTTTTAATAAGGTGGCACACAAAGCCGGTGTCAGAATTAAAGCCACCAGTACAGACAGCGCCATAGCAGATACCAGGGTGATGGAGAACTGACGGTAAATCACACCGGTCGAACCACCAAAAAACGCCATAGGTACAAAAACCGCAGACAACACCATGGCGATACCTACCAAGGCGCCTTTAATTTCATCCATCGATTTACGGGTGGCTTCCAGTGGCGACAAACCTTCTTCAGTCATCACCCGCTCAACGTTTTCAACTACTACTATGGCGTCATCCACCAGCAAACCTATCGCCAGTACCATAGCAAACATGGTCAGGGTATTAATGGAGTAGCCAAAGGCTGACAAAATAGCGAAGGTACCCAGCAACACCACAGGCACTGCTATGGTTGGAATTAAAGTAGCGCGGAAGTTCTGCAGGAACAGATACATCACAAAAAATACTAACACCACGGCTTCAATCAGCGTGTGTACTACTTTTTCAATCGACAAAGACACAAAAGGAGTGGTGTCGTAAGGGACGACAGATTTTAAGCCAGCCGGAAAAAAGGGCTCTAAGTCAGCCAAAGCTTTTTTCACACCAGCTGCTGTTTCCAGCGCATTGGCACCGCTGGCCAGTTTTACCCCTATACCTGAGGCAGGTTTACCGTTAAAACGAGCTACTACGCCGTAGTTTTCGCCACCCAGTTCAACTTTAGCTACATCACCTAAGCGAACCACTGAACCGTCACTGTTGGTTTTAACCAGAATTTCACGGAACTGCTCCGGAGTTTGCAAGCGGCTTTGGGCTGTGACTGTCGCATTCAGTTGCTGGCCCTGAACCGCAGGCATACCACCCAACTGGCCGGCAGACACCTGAGCATTCTGCGCACTAATCGCAGCGCTGATATCAGCTGTGGTCAGTTTATAGTTTTGTAATTTGGCCGGGTCTAACCAAATTCGCATCGCGTACTGAGAACCAAACAGCTGTACTTCACCTACACCGTCCACGCGGGAAATGATGTCCTGCACATTGGAGGCGACATAGTCGCCTATGTCGATGTTGCTCATGCTGCCGTCTTCAGAGACAAAACCTGCCACTAACAGGAAGTTACGGGCTGATTTGGCCACAGACACACCCTGACGCTGCACTTCCTGTGGTAACAGCGGCGTAGCCAGCGCCAGTTTGTTTTGCACCTGAACCTGAGCTATATCCGGGTTGGTATCGGCGCTGAAGGTTAAGGTTAAAGTGACTGAACCATTGGACTCAGAGGTGGATGACATATACATCAGGCCATCCAACCCTTTCATTTTTTGTTCTATCACCTGGGTAACTGTATCTTCCAGAGTACGGGCTGAAGCACCGGGATAGCTGGCGCTGACGCTGATAGCAGGTGGTGCTATCGACGGATATTGTGCTATTGGCAAGGTATTGATGGCTAAAATACCTGCGAGCATCACTACTATGGCCAACACCCAGGCAAAAATCGGCCTGTCGATAAAAAATCGTGACATCAGAATTCTCCGTTGGCGTTATTGTGACTTGGCTTGAGCAGCTGATTCAGCCGGAACCGCCTGTACTGGCGCGCCAGGACGTATTTTCTGTAAGCCTTCAACAATCAGTTGATCACCGGCATTTAAGCCGCTGCTGACCAGCCAGTCTGAACCAATAGTGCGGTCGGCCTGTAAAATACGGGCTTCAACTTTGCCTTCTTTGCCAATGACCATGGCGGTCGCTTCACCTTTGCTGTTACGGCTGATACCACGTTGTGGCGCCAGAATAGCGTTGGCTTTAACGCCTTCCACTACGTCAGCACGTACATACATACCGGGCAGCAGTAACTTTTCAGGGTTAGGAAACTGGGCTCTTAAGGTGACAGAACCTGTGCCCGGATCCACTGTCACTTCCGAAAATTGCAAAGTGCCTTTGTGTGGGTACACAGAGCCGTCTTCCATCTTCAGTTCAACTTGCGTCTGAATGGCGGCATCTGCACCTAAAGCGCCTGAGGCCAGAGCTTTTTTCAGTTGCAGCAACTCGTTGCTTGACTGAGTCAGGTCGACATAAATTGGGTCCAATGAGGTCACAGTTGCCAAAGCTGAGGCTTGGTTGGCGCTGACTAAAGCACCGGCTGTCACAGCGGATTTACTGATCTGGCCGCTGATCGGAGACAAAACTTTGCTGTAATTTAAATTGATCTGAGCGGTTTTCAGCTGAGCCTGAGCTGTTAATAAATCGGCCTGCGCTTGTTTATAGGCTGCATCTGCCTCATCAAATTCCTGCTGACTGACGGCTTTAATTTTTAACAGTTCGGTGTAACGGCTGGCTTTGGCTTTACTGCTGGCAATGCTGGCCTGAGCCCGTGCTACTGCTGCTTTTGCGCTTGAAAGCTGAGCTTCAAAAGTAGCAGGGTCGATTTGATACAAAGCCTGACCGGCTTTCACTTCACCGCCTTCGGTAAATAAACGCTGCAAAATGATGCCATCGACCTGAGGACGGATTTCAGCAATTTGTGAGGCGGCCACACGGCCCGGTAATTCTTTCGTCAGGGTAATGGCCTGACTTTTCAGAGTGACGACACCCACAGGCATAGCCTGAGCAACAGGTGCTGAGGCTTGTTGAGCCTGGCCACAACCGGCCAAAGCAACAGAGCCCGCCAGGGCTGAAAGGGCAAAAAATACAATGCGGGAACGCTGCATGTTTAAAATCTCCATTTAGAGTGAACGTTCATTCTAAGTTGTTTGTCCGGTTTTTTCCAGCTTAATTTGTCGCCGTTTTACTGGCATTGGTCGTGAACTGAATAAAAAAGGCGCAGTGACTGACTTTGTTTCAGATCAAAACAGAGTAAAAGCTGATGTTTTAAACTGCAGTCACCTTTGAGGGGTTCACAGAGAAAAGTTCAATGCAGGTGTTATGGTCAGCTGAGTTAATTCAGAAGTATTCGATGAATGGTCCCCGTTATACCTCGTACCCAACGGCTTTGTCTTTATTGCCTGATTTTCCAACGTCAGCAGTGCAGGCTGCTTTGGCTGGTTCTGCCAATGAGCTCTGTTTATACCTGCATATCCCCTTTTGTCAGCAGCTGTGTTACTACTGCGGTTGCAACAAAATAGTGACCCGCCACAGTGAAAAAGCTGACTTGTATCTGCAAAGTCTGGCGACAGAGATGGCGCTGTATCAGCCGCTGCTTCGCGACAAAAGCATTTCACAGTTGCATTTAGGGGGCGGCACTCCGACCTTTTTAACACAAGAGCAGTTGTCCACACTTATGCAGTTGCTCAGGCAACATTTTGTCTTTAACACCGATGCTGAGCTTTCGATCGAAATAGATCCACGCAGCTGTAGTCTGGAAAAACTGGCTCATTTACGCCAATTGGGTTTTAGCCGTGTCAGCTTTGGGGTGCAGGACTTTGACGGGCAGGTGCAAATTGCCATCAACAGAGTACAAAGCGAAGATCTGGTGCGCTCTTTAGTGTTGGAGGCCAGACGTTTAGGTTTTAGTTCTATTAATCTCGATTTGGTTTATGGTTTGCCTTACCAACAACCTGACAGTTTTTTGCAAACCCTGCACAGCGTTTTGCAGCTGGATCCGGATCGGGTGTCTTTGTTCAGTTATGCCCATTTACCTACCCGTTTTGCCGCCCAGCGTAAAATCCCAACCCAAAGCCTGCCACAGGCTGAAGACAAGTTAGAGCTACTGCAACTGGCTATCCGGTATTTCAGTCAGGCTGGTTATCAGTGCATAGGTATGGATCATTTTGCCAAAACCACAGACTCGCTGGCCATAGCTCAGCAACAAGGCAAACTGCAGCGTAATTTCCAGGGTTATACCACAGCAGGGCAAGATGCTTTGATTGGCCTGGGGGTGTCTTCTATCAGTCAGGTCAATGGGGTGATCTGGCAAAACCAAAAAGAACTGCAGCATTATCAGCAGATGCTTGCTGGCGGGCTGCTGCCGCTGGAACGGGGTTTTAGTTTAAGTCTGGATGATAAAATCCGTGCTGCGTTAATCAGTCAACTGATGTGCCATTTTGAACTGGATATCCAGGCCTTTTGTCAGCGCTTTGCTCTGCAGGATTTCTGGGGTTATTTTGCCGATGCCTTACCTAAGCTGGACCCGCTGATCGCCGATGGTTTAGTGTTGTGTTCCCACACTCATATTCAGGTGACGCCACTGGGCCGTTTGCTGGTGCGTTTAGTCTGTGCCAGTTTTGATCGTTATCTGCATCAGGGCAATACCCAGAACTATTCCAAAGTGGTTTGATCCAACGCAAAACCCGGATGAAAGCAGGCGCTATGATGCGCCTCGTCTTTTTCTGATCTGTGGATTGCCCAATGAATGCTCCTGAACTTTTATCTCCGGCTGGTAGTTTAAAAGCCATGCGGATGGCTTTTGCTTATGGTGCTGATGCTGTGTATGCCGGTCAGCCACGTTTTAGTTTGCGGGTGCGTAATAACGAATTTGATTTAGCCACTTTGGCTATTGGCATCAAAGAGGCGCATCAGCTGGGTAAAAAATTTTATCTGGTGGTCAATATTGCGCCGCATAACAGCAAGTTGCAGCATTTTGTTGCAGATATGGCACCTGCTATAGCGCTGGGGCCAGATGCGCTTATTGTATCTGACCCCGGTGTAGTGTTTTTACTCCGTCAGCATTTCCCGCAGATGCCACTGCATTTGTCGGTGCAGGCCAATACGGTGAATTGGGCTGCAGTCATGTTCTGGCAGCAACAAGGCATAGAACGGGTGATTTTATCCCGCGAGCTGGCGCTGGAAGAAATAGCGCAAATCCGCGAACAAGCGCCAGAAATGGAGCTGGAAGTGTTTGTACATGGGGCTTTGTGTATGGCCTATTCAGGCCGCTGTTTATTGTCAGGTTATATCAATAAACGCGACCCGAATCAGGGCGCTTGTACCAATGCCTGCCGTTGGTCTTATCAATCCCATGACGCTGTGGTCGATGAGGTGGGGCAATACCAACCTTTAGTTGAGCCTGTGCTGGTCGAAGAGCAAGGCCGGCCAGGTGAACTGATGCTGCTGGATGAAGACGAACATGGCAGTTATATCTTTAACTCCAAAGACTTGCGTGCCGTACAGCATGTAGCAGCACTGACCGCTATGGGCGTGCATTCGCTGAAAATCGAAGGCCGCACCAAGTCACCTTATTATGTGGCGCGCACAGCTCAGGTCTACCGCCAAGCTATAGATGACGCTATGGCGGGCAAAAGTTTTGATGTTGATTTACTGCAGCAACTAAATGGCATGGCCAACCGTGGTTTTACCGAAGGTTTTTTGCGTCGCCATATACCGGCTGAGTTGCAGAATTACCAGACCAGCCACAGCGAAGGTGAACAGTTACTGGTAGGGGAATTCAGCGGTGAACTCAATGCGCAGGGCCGGGCTTTGCTGCACGTAAAAAATCGGTTTAGCTTTGACGATCAACTGCTGCTGATGACTCCACAAGGCATCACAGAGATAGAGTCTGTTTTCTATGCCGCAGATGGTCAACAACTCTTGGTGGCACCGGGCTCGGGTTATCAGGTCTGGTTTCAGTTGCCCGACGGAATAAAACCAGACTATGGCTTTTTGCTAAAGCAACAAAAGCTTCAGGCTAAAACATCTTGTGGGGACACTTTATGTCAGTGTGGATAGAGGATCTGTGTATTAACTGTGATATCTGTGCACCAGAATGCCCGAATACAGCCATTTACAGAGGCGAAACCCATTATCAGGTGGATGTGGACTTATGCACTGAATGTGTTGGTTTTTACGATAAACCAGCCTGTATTGAGGTCTGTCCGCTGGATTGTATTAAGTACCTTCCGGCCGGGCCTGAAGCCGCGGCAATTTAATTTACCGATCTGCACTTCTTTTTCCATTTTTCTCACTAAACTATTGAAACATAGTCACAAGCTTAAAACTGCTTGTGGCTGATTTCAGATGATCTGCAGGATGAAGTGAATGACAGACCCTTTTATGTTAGCCGCGATAGAACAAGCCAAAAAAAGTTTAGCCGAAGGTGGCATTCCTATAGGTTCAGTGCTGGTGATCGATGGCAAAATTGTTGGCCGTGGCCACAATCAGCGGGTGCAAAAAGGCAGTTGTGTGTTGCATGCCGAAATGGACTGTCTGGAAAATGCCGGTCGTTTAACGGCAAAAGATTACAAAAATGCGGTGTTGTATTCGACCTTATCCCCCTGTGATATGTGCAGTGGCACAGTGTTGCTGTACGGTATTCCCAGGGTGGTGATTGGTGAAAACCGTACTTTTCAGGGACCTGAAGACTACGTCAAAAGCCGGGGAGTGCAGCTGGTCGTTCAGGACAATGCTGAATGTGTGCAACTGATGCAGGACTTTATTGCCGCTAAACCAGAATTATGGAACGAAGATATAGGGGAATAATGTGAAGTTATGGCCTGTGGTGTTACATGGATTGTTGAGCATAACCCCGGCATGTGTTCATGCCTCAGGTTGGTTGCCGGCTGACCCGGGCTGGTTGTTGCTGGGGACAGCCGCATTTTTTATTGTTTCTGTGGCTTTGGCTTTTTTATTTTTTGTGTTTCGGGTCAATCGTAAGCTCAAAGCTATAGTTATCGCAGGCCAGCGTGCAGCTCTGATGCAACAAAACCGAAGCCGGGTTCTTTCAATGATTGTTGAGCAGGCCCCTTTGCAAAAGGTGCTGGACGCTCTGGTTGAAGGGGCAGAGCAAATGGATCCGTCGGCCAGTTGCACTGTGTTATTGCTCGATGAGCAGGGACTTTTGCATGTGGCTTCGGCTCCGCATTTGCCGGATCAATACAATGCAGCTATTGAGGGGTTGGCTGCAGGTTATGGTGTGGGCTCCTGTGGCACTGCGGCCTTTCTCGGTCAGCGGGTGATAGTGGAAGACGTGCGGGTTCATCCGTATTGGCAACCTTATCAGGCCTTGGTTGACCTGGCAGGTATCCGTTCTTGCTGGTCTGAACCTATTAAAAATCGTCAGGGCAAAGTGTTAGGGACCTTTGCGATTTATCACAAAGAAGTAACAGTGCCTTCGGAGCAGGATATTCAGCTGATTAGCGAAAGTGCGGCTCTGGCAGAAATCTCAATAGAGCGCAGTCATGCGATAGAAGCGTTAAAACGCAGTGAAGAGCGGCACAGGTTGTTAGCGGATCATGCCACTGATGTGATCTGGACTATGGATCTGAGTGGGCATTTTACCTATATCAGCCCTTCGGCGCAGAAGCTGACCGGTTATACGGTCACAGAGTTGATGCAACAACAAATGCAGCAACTGGTCACGCCTGATTCTTATGCTCAGGTGAAACTGCAAATGAAAAAAGCAGCCAAAGCTTTGCAGGAAGGGGAGGCGTATCCGGATTATGTGGGCGAAGTGGAACAGGTCTGTAAAGACGGTCGCCGGGTCTGGAGTGAAGTGAAAATCTCCGGCATGTACGATGCATCAGGCGTATTTGTTGGCATTTTGGGGGTAAGCCGGGATTTAACAGAACGCAGAAAAATTGAAGAACGGATGCGTTATATGGCGCAGCACGATACCTTAACGGGTTTGCCGAACCGCACTTTGTTTGCAGACCGCTTACACAAAGCCTTGCAGTACGCAACACGGCATCAAAAGACCCTGGCCTTAATGTTGTTGGATTTAAACAAATTTAAACCAGTGAATGACACCCATGGTCATGCAGTGGGCGATTTGTTATTGCAGCAGGTGGCAGAACGGCTGCAACATGCAATCCGCTCGTCCGATACAGTGGCCCGTATTGGCGGGGATGAATTTATTATCTTGTTACCCCAGGTGGATGAACTGCAACATGCAACAACAGTGGCGGAAAAAATTCAGCATGCGTTAGCCCAACCTTATGATATTCATGGTCTGGAAATCCAAATTGGCTGCAGCATTGGCCTGGCCTGTTATCCGCAGGATGGCGAAACAGATTTGGCATTGAGCAAAGTGGCCGATCAGCGGATGTATCAGCAGAAAGCTGAACATCATGCGAGTCAGAGTAACATTGAATCTATCAGTT
The DNA here is from genome assembly GCA_946482615.1 of uncultured Chromatiaceae bacterium. Next base: position 10,983 of record CAMLSF010000112.1, read on the forward strand.
AGTTTTGCTCCGGTCAGTATTAACTGGTTGTAAAGAAAAATGTTTTTCCCTTCTGCTAAGCAGTCGAACAAAAATCCAGACAGCGATACAGCAGCATATGGTAACTAATCCTGCCTGGGCCTGGATGCTGCAAGTTGAGCATTTCCTTGGCAGATAACGCCCGTTGTTGCTGTTGCCGCAGAAGCAAGACGGTTTTGCAAGTGCCCTTCAGTTTTGTGCCAACACGCTTTAACTCTGTCGTGGGCTGCATTGTTTAATTCAGCGAGAGTTGGGTTTGTTTTGGGCTTAGTGTGGCTGCTGCTTGACCTTGCTCTGTGATCCAACTGCTGTTTATCTTTTGCAGTTTCGGAAACAGACTAAATAAATGCACCTGTACTGTCACTGGTGCAGTATTCGTTTTACAGCTGAGTCTGTAGCTGGCTTCTATATCACTATGACCTGAATTCTGGTGATCATGTGAGTGATGATGTTCTGTGGTCTGGTGTTGTTGCCGTTCAGTCAGATTGGATTGATGATGTTTCAGGCTGCATTGTGCGCCTTCAATCTGAAACAGCTGGTCAGCTGCAGCCAGCAGAGCAACGGTTTTTTGCACTGTTTCCGTTTCCGTCTGGTTTTGCACCTGATGCTCAAAACCCAGAATATCTGAGCCTGTGGCGTAAAAGCTGATCTGTAACTCTGTTGCCAGTTTAAACAGCTCAAGCCTGGCTACACCATGTTCATGGGCTCTGGTATCGGGTTGCTCTGCCAGACTGCAGAAGCTAAGTAGGGTATAACAACAAGTCAGAACAACGGGTAAGCGCATAGTAGTCTCCGGATATAACTGGATTGTCTGCTGGTTTAGTTGCTGCAGCGGTTCGATCAGGCAAATTCGGCCTGAAATGGGTTTGGTAGTGCTTTCCAGTCGTTGATGGACAAAGCCAGCTCTTGTTCTGTCAGCAGACACTGCTCTAATTGTTTTAGCATCTGCTGTTGATCAAGCTGTTGACCAATAAACACCAGTTCTTGCCGGCAATCGCCAAAGGGTGCAGCAAAACTGCTCTGAATGTTGTGCACTGTTGCGGCGTCGTCCGGCCACTGATCCTCTGGCACTGCAAACCAGAATAAACCAGCCATGCCGTAACGGGCTATGCCACCGGCCTGATGCCATTGCCAGGCATAATCTGGCTCGCTGGCCAGCCAAAAATAACCCTTCGATCTCAGTAGTTTGCCTTGCGGCCAGTCCTGATGCAGGAAGTTATAAAATCGTTCCGGATGAAAGGGGATACGGGCCTGAAAAACAAAACTGCTGATGCCGTATTCTTCCGATTCAGCTTGATGTTCGCCCCGTAACTCTGTTAACCAGCCGGGCGCTT
>CAMLSF010000113.1 GCA_946482615.1 uncultured Chromatiaceae bacterium
TTGATAGACGGTTGATTTTTGTGCTGTTTCCGTCTTGTTGCACGCATGCTTTATAGTTAATATCGAAGCTTCTTTGATACTGACTATAAGGACATAACCATGTTAAAACCTTTGTTAATTACTCTTTTTACTACGGCTTTATTGTCTGGCTGTGCCAGCACTCCAACTGCAAAAGCGGAAAAAGCGAAAACGGATCAAGTAATAGCTGCTGCCGAGAAATCCGGTATGGTTTGTACACGCGAAAAGAAATTAGGCTCCAACAAACCTATCCGCACTTGCCGCACTAAAGAGCAAATCGCTTTGGAACGTGAGACTGCCCAGCGTGAAATAGGGCAACGAGAAATGCGTTCATCCCGTTCATTTTAAGGTTGGTTTTTTCCGCTCCAGTGTACGAGAATACCAATCTGTCTGTTGATTAAAGGAATAGGGTGATGAGCCAGGTTCTGCATGATTTATTGGTATTATTAAAACTGGAGACTATCGAACAGGGCTTATACAGAGGTCAAAGCCAGGATCTGGGTTTTAAAGCCGTGTTTGGTGGTCAGGTGATGGGGCAGGCGTTATCCGCCTGCAAAGAAACAGTAGAAGCCGACCGTAAGGTGCATTCGTTCCACTCCTACTTTTTACGTCCTGGTGATGCCAGTAAACCTATAGTGTACGAGGTGGAAAATATCCGCGACGGTAAAAGCTTCAGCACCAGACGGGTCAGTGCTATCCAGTTTGGTAAACCTATTTTTTATATGACAGCTTCTTTTCAGGCGGAAGAACAGGGTTTTGAACATCAGGAACTGATGCCAAAAGTGCCTGGCCCTGAAGAGCTGGTGTCCGATTTAGAGTTTTACCGTGAGCATGCTCACCTGATCCCTGAATCTTTACGCAGTAAGTTTATCTGTGAAAAACCAATTGAAATGCGGCCTGTGGCTTTTCATAACCCTTTTAACCCACAAGTCAGTCAGGCCAAACGTTATGTCTGGTTTAAAGCCAATGGTCTGATGCCGGACGATTTGCGGGTGCATAAGTACTTACTGGCTTATGCGTCGGACTTTAATTTCCTGCCGACCGCTTTGCAGCCCCATGGCAAGTCTTTTATGGCGCCTAATATGCAGGTGGCGACTATAGATCATGCGATGTGGTTTCATCATGATTTCCGGTTTGACGACTGGTTGCTTTATGCAGTGGACAGCCCAAGTGCATCCGGTGCCCGTGGTCTGGTGCGTGGTCAGTTCTTTAACCGGGATGGTGTGTTAGTGGCCTCGACTATGCAGGAAGGGGTGATCCGCAGTTATGATAAAGCCCGTTGATCGTCCTGCTGTGCAATAAAAAAACCACCGCAAGGTGGTTTTTTTATTGGGCTTATCAGCTTATTTTTTGTTCACTATGCTAAGCACAGTTTGCAATACATCTGCTCTTAATAAGCCGTTTACTGTTTGTTGCAGCGGTAACAAAATAGCTGTGGCTTCCAGCTCATTTTGTTCGTTGGTATGACAATAACCTGCTTCACGCAAAGCATTGATTAAAGTCGCAAACAGCTGTTTATCGAGGTATTCAGGTGAACTGATACCATGCAAAGTGCTTAACCGCTGCGCCAGTTCATGGCTTTGTTGCTCTAAGTCAGCACGGGTCAACGGACTGTGTAGTTGCAGCAAATTCAGCACCACGGCATAACGCTGTAATACATCCTGAGCGTTAAAAGCCAGCAGCTCCAGCATAAAATGTCCAGCCTGTTGTACCGGGACTGCCTGTAATTGCTGGCCAACTGCTTCGATTAACTGGTGTTGTTGCAACTGTTCCAGTACCTGCTCTATGTAGCTGTTGACGTTATCCAGCTGCAAAAACAACTCGTGTTGTAATAAGGGCTGCACCAGCTGACAAATATTCACCAACTGTACTTTAGTTAAGCCCGGATGCTGCAACAACGCTGTCGCCAAAATAGCCGGCAACATAAATAAATGGCAGACGTTATTGCGGTAGTAACTTAATAAAATCGCGTTTTCAGGCGTCAGCTGAATAATCTGGCCAAAGCTGTCTTGTGACACTGCCACTTTCTTCAGGCGAATCGCATGGTCAATCCACTGGCTGACCGAACCTTCAGGTAAAGTCACCCCGGAATGATAAGGCGCATAGTGTTGTAAGTTGCGGTAAAACTCCAGCTGGGTTGTCAGTTCCTGCCGTGTCAGCGAGTGTTGGCGTGTGGCCAGCAAACAGGTGGCAATCAGGTTAATGCTGTTTAGCGCCGCTGCCTGATTAATCCGCTGCATGATTTCTGTTGCCAGTGTGGCGACTGCCGGGTTCAGCCAGGCAGGTTTTTGGCTATCTGCAGTCTCTATCGAAGCCCGCCAGTCAGGAGCTTGCTGGTTTAAAAAAGCATTCAGTGAAATAGGCTGGCCGAAGTTTACGTACCCATAACCATAATCCCGCAGTTTACGTGCCGCACTGAACACGCCACCAATGGATTCTTTTTTCTTGCTGGAGCCTTTGAGTTCCGTCAGGTAGGTGTTGACCTCCATCACGTGCTCATAGCCTAAGTAAACAGGGACTAAACTGATCGGTCTGTCTATGCCACGTAATACTGCCTGCACTGTCATCGCCAGCATACCGGTTTTGGGCTGCAATAAGCGGCCTGTGCGGCTGCGGCCTCCTTCGGAGTAGTACTTTACCGGATAACCTTTGCTGAACAGCTGGCTTAAGTATTCACGAAATACCGCTGAATAGAGCTTTTCACCGCTGAAGCTACGGCGGATAAAAAAGGCGCCACCACGGCGGAAAAAATTACCGACAGGCCAAAAATTCAGGTTAATACCTGCGGCTATATGAGGTGGAGCCAGGCCCTGATGATAAATAACGTAACTTAACAGCAGATAGTCCATGTGACTGCGGTGGCAGGGCACATAAACAATTTCGTGGCCTTTTTGCACTAAATCCGTCAGTACCTGACCATTAGTAATTTTTAAGCCTGAGTAGAGCTTTTTCCACAACCAGCCGAGGAAACGATCGCCCACTCTTAAGGTGGATTCGCGGTAATCGGCCGCTATTTCTTCCAGCAGTTTTAAGGCTTCAGCACGAGCTTCTCTGATACTGATTTTTTTACTCTGAGCTTCTTCTTCAATGGCTTTTTTTAATGCATCGGAAGCCAGCAAGGAGTTAAATAATGCAGCTCTGTCCGGTAATTTCGGACCTGTAGCAGCCAGACGTTGGCGATAGAAATGGAAACGCGCCACCCGTAACAACTTATGGGCCGTGTCTTCGTTGACTGTGGCATTTTCAATAATCTGCCGTACAGAAACAGCTTTACTGAAGCGCACCAGGGTATGACGCCCTGAAATTAACACAATAAACAGCTTGGCCAGCCAGCTTGGGGATTCAGATTCGCCCAGCATAGACTTGACGCTGTCTTCTTTACCCGGAGCCCGACCCCACAATACTGATACAGGGATCAGTTGAGCTGAAAAATTTGGATCCCGCTGATGCGCCTGTAATAAGGCTAAACCTTGTTGTAAGGCGTCAGTCGAGGCACGGCTGCCCCAAAGCACCCGGGGTTGTTCAAGGAAAATAGTACGGGATAAACTGGTATTGCCTAATTGCACCGGCGCCATGGGATCCGGTAAACCCAGCTTATGGCAGATACGGGCCAGCGTTGCTAAGTCGCTGGAGGAGGCAGTTCTGGTGATATAAAACACCGGCTGCCTGGGGTCCAGCGCCAGATTTTCTGCTACAGGCTCCGGCACTATCTTGCATCTGACCAAAGGTTGTAGTGGCCAATACAGCAGCTTGGCTAACCATGTCATTGGTTTTAACATATCAAATCCGTACTTATAAACAGCCGTTAGAATAGCATGGAAGGTCTTACCAGCAAAATGCTTGGCAGACTGTAAAAGGCTGTATATACTCACAGTATCCACTGTATAGGTATTCAGCATTATGCGTCCATTAACACCACGACAAGCCGAAATTCTGCAACTGCTTAAAGATTATCAGGCCGCTTCAGGTATGCCGCCTACCCGTGCTGAAATTGCCACTCAGCTGGGTTTTAAATCAGCCAATGCCGCTGAAGAGCATTTAAAAGCGCTGGCAAAAAAAGGTTTTATCGAGATGATGCCGGGTACGTCCCGTGGTATCCGTCTGGTTGACGATGAAGCCGTCAATGATGTGGAAGAAGAAGAGCCGGGTTTGCCTCTGATTGGTAAAGTGGCTGCTGGTCAGCCTATTCTGGCCGCAGAACATATTCAGCAACGTTATCAGCTTGATGCCAGCTTGTTTAAACCTAATGCTGACTTTTTATTAAAAGTGCAGGGCATGAGTATGAAAGACATAGGTATTCTGGACGGTGACTTACTGGCCGTGCATAAAACCACTGAAGCCCGGCAGGGCCAGATAGTGGTCGCCAGAGTAGAAGATGAGGTCACAGTAAAGCGTTTTCGTCGTGAAGGACAGATGGTTTACCTGCATCCGGAAAACGGCGATTTTGACGTGATTAAAGTGGACCTCAGTCAACAGCATTTTGCCATTGAAGGCCTTGCCGTTGGTGTGATCCGCACCAGTAGCTGGTAAAAAAATCTACCTGACTCAATAGTTTGCTAATACATGAAGCACTGGTACGACCATTTGGTTTTATCGGTGCTTTTTCATTTTGCGGGTTTACTTCTGTCTGTTCCTTGACTAATTGTTAGATGCAACTGATAACAAAATAAACACATCAGTGCACCGGTTTAAGCAAGTTAAATCGGGACAATAATAAGAATGGCGATTGCGGACCAAAGACGAAGTAGGGTGTGTGTCTTTTAATCTGCAATTTGCTTTGTGCAAAGACAGAGGAGAAGTCACGTGGCGAAAACCAGTTATCTGTGTTGGTCGCTGCTAACCTTTTTGCTTGCGTTTTCGACGCAGTCTGCAGAAATGCCTTTGAACATGACTCAAGGGGTTACAGAAATCAGCCAGCAGGTTTACCACCTGCATATGAAGATTTTTTACATTTGCTGTGCAATAGGGGTAGCGGTTTTTGGGGTGATGTTTTGGTCCATCATCCATCATCGTAAGTCGAAGGGCGTCGAGCCTGCGCAATTTCATGAGAGCACCAAAGTCGAACTGCTTTGGACTGCTTTACCTGTGGTTATTCTTATTTTAATGGCGATACCCGCCACCCAAACCCTGATAGCAATGGAAGACACCTCCGAAGCTGATGTGACTATTCTGGTTACAGGCTCGCAATGGAAGTGGCACTACAAATACATGGACCACAAAGTGGAGTATTACTCTTTGTTGGCCACACCCCGTAAACAAATCGAAAACAAGCTGAAAAAAGGTGAAAACTACCTGTTGGAAGTCGACAGGCCTTTGGTGATCCCTACAGGCAAAAAAGTGCGCTTTTTAGTCACTTCAGATGATGTGATCCACTCCTGGTGGGTACCGGCTTTTGCGGTAAAAAAAGATGCCAACCCGGGTTTTATTAATGAAGCCTGGACCAAAGTGGATCATCCCGGCGTGTACAGAGGTCAGTGTGCTGAGCTGTGCGGTAAAGACCATGGTTTTATGCCTGTGGTGGTGATTGCCAAAGATCAGGCTGATTTTGATCAGTGGATAGCTCAGGAAGCCGCTACTCAGGCTGAGGCCAAAGCCGAAGAACAAAAACTGTTGTCGATGAATATGAGCAAAGAAGAGTTAATGGCCTTGGGTGAAAAAACCTATATGGGTTACTGCGCTGCGTGCCATCAACCCACAGGAATGGGCATTCCGGGTGTATTCCCAGCGCTCAAAGGCAGCAAAATGGCGCTGGAAGATTTACCAGCTCATATCGACATAGTGCTCAATGGCAAAACAGGCACAGCGATGCAGGCTTTTGGCAAACAACTGACCTTAAGCGAAATTGCGGCTGTAGTGACCTACGAGCGCAATGCCTGGGATAACAATACTGGGGATGTGGTGCAAGCTGCAGACATCGCCAAAGCACAAAAACCATAGGGGGCGCAGATGAGTACTGTTACTACAGATCCACATGCTCATGCTGAGCACGAGCATCATCACGGGCCAGCCAAAGGCTTCAAACGCTGGCTTTATACCACTAACCACAAAGATATAGGTACCTTGTACCTGCTGTTTGCGCTGACGATGTTTTTTATCGGTGGCGCTATGGCGATGGTGATCCGGGCTGAGTTATTCCAGCCTGGTTTACAGATAGTACAACCCGACTTTTTTAACCAGATGACCACAGTGCACGGCCTGATTATGGTGTTTGGTGCCGTCATGCCTGCCTTTACCGGTCTGGCCAACTGGCTGGTGCCTATGATGATAGGCGCGCCTGATATGGCCTTACCCCGGATGAACAACTGGAGCTTCTGGATTTTACCTTTTGCTTTTACCATCCTGCTGTTGTCATTGTTTATGGAAGGTGGTGGCCCGGGTTTTGGCTGGACTTTTTACGCACCACTGTCCACCACTTACAGCAGTGACAGCACAGCACTTTTTGTGTTCTCAGTTCATATCATGGGTATTTCATCCATTATGGGCGCCATCAACGTGATAGTGACCATTATGAACCTGCGCGCCCCAGGCATGACTTATATGAAAATGCCATTGTTTGTCTGGACCTGGTTTATTACGGCTTACCTGCTGATTGCTGTAATGCCTGTGCTGGCTGGTGCTGTGACTATGGTGTTGACCGATAAGTACTTTGGTACCAGCTTTTTTGATGCGGCCGGTGGCGGCGACCCTGTGTTGTTCCAGCATATTTTCTGGTTTTTTGGCCACCCCGAAGTCTACATCATGATTCTGCCCGCCTTTGGTATTGTCTCAAGCATAGTGCCTACTTTTGCCCGTAAGCCGCTGTTTGGTTATGCCTCTATGGTGTACGCCACCTCCAGTATTGCGCTGCTGTCCTTTTTGGTCTGGGCGCATCATATGTTCACCACAGGTATGCCGGTGTTTGCAGAACTGTTTTTTATGTACTGCACCATGTTGATAGCAGTGCCGACCGGAGTGAAAGTCTTTAACTGGGTTGCCACTATGTGGCGGGGGGCTATGACCTTTGAAGTGCCTATGATGTTTGCCCTGGCCTTTATTGTGCTCTTTACCATAGGGGGCTTCTCTGGCTTGATGCTGGCCATCACGCCTGCGGACTTCCAGTACCATGACACCTACTTTGTGGTCGCACATTTCCATTATGTGTTAGTCACAGGCGCCATCTTCTCCATTATGGCGGCTGCCTATTATTGGCTACCAAAGTGGACTGGTCATATGTACGACGAAACTCTGGGGCAATGGCATTTCTGGTGTTCGCTGATATCGGTCAACGTACTGTTTTTCCCTATGCATTTTGTCGGCTTAGCCGGCATGCCACGGCGGATCCCGGATTACGCCCTGCAATTTGCTGACTTTAATGCGCTGATCAGCATAGGTGGTTTTGCCTTTGGTTTATCGCAACTGCTGTTTGTCGCTCTGGTGGTGAAATGCATCAAAGGCGGTGAAAAAGCTACAGATCAAGTGTGGGAGGGCGCAGAAGGCCTGGAATGGACTATTCCTTCGCCAGCACCTTATCACAGCTTTACCACTCCACCTGAAGTGAAATAGGAAGGCGACTATGGCACTGAAGCATCAACCTATAGTGGTTAAATTATGTCTGCTGACGGCAGCCATGTTTGGTTTTGGTTATGCCTTAGTGCCTTTGTACGACGTATTTTGTGATTTAACAGGCCTGAACGGTAAAACCTCCAGCATGGCGGCGACAGCTGACGCTGCTATACCGGATAAACAACGCGAAGTGCTGGTGGAGTTTATCGCCCGTCCGAATAACAACATGCCCTGGGTATTTGAGCCCGTAGTACACAAATTGCGGGTGCATCCGGGGGAGATCCACCGTATTGATTATCTGGCACACAATGTCACAGGCAGAGCTATGACAGCTCAGGCTGTGCCTTCTGTGTCGCCGGGTCAGGCCGCTTTGTATTTTAATAAAATGGAATGTTTCTGTTTTACCCAACAACATCTGACGGCAGGTCAGCAGTTATTAATGCCGTTGCAATTTTATGTCGATCCCGCACTACCGGAACAGTTCAGCACCATCACTTTGTCCTACACCTTGTACGAAGTAGAAGCTGCCACCCCGGTCACTGCACAGACAGCAACAGGGGATAACAATGAGTGAAAAATACGAACATTATTACGTACCGGAGCAAAGCCCATGGCCTATAGTGGGCGCAGTTGCGCTTTTTATGATGGCTTTTGGCGCTGGTCATTTTGTTAACGAAGTGACGAAAGATCAGCCGGGTTATGGTGGTTATTTATTACTGGCTGGTGTTGCCACTTTAATTTTTATGCTGGTGGGCTGGTTCAGAAATGTGATTGATGAGTCAATGCATGGCTTGTACAGCAAGCAACTGGACCGATCTTACCGTCAGGGCATGAGTTGGTTTATTTTCTCCGAGGTGATGTTTTTTGCCGCCTTTTTTGGCGCTTTGTTTTATGCCCGGATGATCGCTATTCCATGGCTGGATGGGGCCAGCAATAACGCCAGTACAGCAGCTGTGTTGTGGCCGGCTTTTGAAGCGGCCTGGCCTTTATTGAAAACTCCGGGTGGCATCGAAACCCAGGCCATGCCGTGGCAAGGTTTGCCACTTTATAACACGCTGATTTTATTAGCCTCCTCAGTCACTCTGCAGTTTGCTCATATGGGGTTAGAGCAAAATAAAAGAGGCCAGCTGAAGCTGATGTTAGGACTTACTATCCTGTTAGGTGCTACTTTCCTCGGTCTGCAGGGAGTTGAGTATGTGCACGCCTATCAGGATCTGGGGTTAAAACTGGACTCCGGTATTTATGGCAATACCTTCTTTTTACTGACGGGTTTCCATGGTTTGCATGTGACTTTGGGGGCTTTATTCCTGACCGTGATTTTCCTGCGCATTTTGCTGAAAAATCATTTCACTGCCCATAAGCATTTTGCTTTTCAGGCCGCCGCCTGGTACTGGCATTTTGTTGATGTGGTCTGGTTATGTTTGTTTGTGTTTGTTTATGTGCTGTAAAGAGATAGCGGGCTTTTCAGCCCGCTTATACAGCTAATAAGGGCGATCGTGTGGGGTGATCAAACCAAACTGCAAAGCAAGGATCACCAACAATAAGACAATGGCCGACCACCAGACACGGCGGCCTAAAAACTTCGACATGCTGGGCTGATTTTCATCGTTTTTCAGCATCAGAAACAAAGCACGAAATAAGTTAAAAACAATAAAGAGCAGTAGTGCAATGAGTAAAAGTTTAATCCACATAAAACCTCGCTTAGGGCTGGTCATCGTATGACAGCCAAGCCCTTTGTTACTCATTTAAGTCGCAACTGGCTGTTGGCTGTATTCACTCTGGTCGCTTTTGCGCTTTTGATCAAGTTGAGTTACTGGCAATGGCAACGCGCCGAACAAAAGCAAACTCAGTTGGAGCAGTTGCATACAGCAGAGCAACAAGGGCCAGTGCAGTGGACAAATTTAGCTTCGGTGCCGGCAGAGCAACAAGACGGCCTGATGGTACAAGGCAAAGCAGTTTGGCTAAAACCTGCAGTCTGGTTACTGGATAATCAGCTGATCCAGGGCAAAGCAGGCTACGACCTGGTGATCCCTGTGCTGGTGTCGAATCAAGGCCCGGCAGTCTTAGTGAATTTAGGTTGGGTTGCTGCACCGCCCAGCCGTGATGTGTTGCCAGAACTCACTATTCCGGACCAGTTTGAATTAAAGGCGTTACTGCGTACTGAACTCAAAGGTTTTCGCCTTGGCCAGAATTTAGAAGAGACAGGACTGTGGCCACAACGTATGCAGCAAGTTGAGCCTGCTGAACTGGCGAAGGTGCTGGGGCAGGAGTTGTATCCGGCTCTGCTGTACCAACAACAATCCCCTTATCTGTACCACTATAAAGCTGTGGTGATGCCGCCGGAAAAACACCGTGCTTATGCGCTGCAATGGTTATTGCTGGCCGTTGCTGTGGTGGTGATCGGCTGGTTTATGTCAAAGAAGGAGCTTTAAATGGCGAAGAAGAAATTTTTACTGCTGTTTTTGTTGTGTTCTTTATTGCCGCTGGCTTTTGCGCAGGCGTTTTTATCTCTGGGCTGGTTTGGCGGAGCCACCACCAACAAAGGCCAGTGGCTGACAGACGAAATTGTGCTGTTACCCAAAGCCAGCGGCGATGTGCATTGGCGGCTGGTCTATGTCAGTGACAAACCAGACTGTGACGCCCTTTGTCAAAATGCTCATTATGGTATGCAGCAGGTGTATACAGCCCTGGGCCGTAAACAGCAGCATCTGGAATTATGGCAATCCGGTGGTGCTCAGCCGAAAAAATTGTTGTGGCAGGCGAATCCTGCTGGGGTTGATGCACTGCAGCACAAGCTGGTGCTGGTGGATATGAACGGGTTAGCGCTGATGACCTATGCGGTCAGCGACGACAAAACTCAAATGGTGCAAACCGGCAAAGCCATTCTGACCGATTTAAATAAATTGCTGAAATACGACAGGGGGCTCTGATGAAAGCCCTGAAAGTTTTGGTTAGCTGTGCTGTTGTATTGGCGATGCTGGTGATTTTATTAGGCGCCTACACTCGTTTGACCGATGCGGGTTTAGGTTGCCCGGATTGGCCCGGCTGTTACGGCTTTTTAAAGGTGCCAGAGCAGGCTCACCATATTGAACAGGCCGAAGCTTTATACCCACAGCGGCCGGTCGAAAGCCATAAAGCCTGGAATGAGATGATCCACCGTTATTTTGCCGGCACTTTAGGTCTGCTGATACTGGCGATTTTTTTGTTTAGCCTGAAACAAAAGCGCCTGTTGTTACCCTCCTTATTGTTAGCTCTGGTGATTTTTCAGGCCGCTTTGGGCATGTGGACAGTCACTTTAGCTTTGCATCCAGTGGTAGTGATGGGGCATTTGCTGGGTGGTTTTACTTTGCTGTCGTTATTGGCGCTCTATTGGTGGCAATTACAACCTGCGCCTTTAATTGCAGCAAAACAAAGCCTGAAGCTGTTGTTTTGGCCGGTGTTGCTGGTGCTGGCAGCACAAATCGCCTTGGGTGGCTGGACAGCCGCCAACTATGCGGCTTTAGCCTGCATTCAGTTACCCCTCTGTGAAGCCGGCTGGACCAGCCAGCTTAATTTTGACGAGGCCTTTTCTTTGCATCTGGGCTACGACAATTATGAATACGGCGTGATGAGCCAAAGCGCCCGCGCCACAGTGCATGTGATGCATCGTGTCGGTGCTGTGATTACGTTGCTGGTGGTGGCTGCTTATGCCATAGCCCTGTGGCGTAATAGTTCGGGTCTGATCAAGAACCTGGCTGTCGCTGTGCTGGTGCTGTTAGCGCTGCAATTTAGTTTGGGGCTTGCCAACGTGGTGCTGCATTTGCCTTTGGCCAATGCGGTGGCGCATAACTTTGTGGCAGCCAATTTAGTCATGTGTCTGGTGGTCATTGGTTATCAGCTGCACAGAAACAAGGAGTCTGCTTATGCTTAAAGTTCTGGCTTTACCCCAACACTATAGTCAGCAATGGCGTGATTATTACCAACTGACCAAACCTAAAGTTGTAGCGCTTTTAGTGCTGACAGCCTGGGTTGGTATGATGCTGGCGCAACCCGGTTTACCCCGATTTGGCCTGATGATAGCCGCTACTTTAGGTATAGGTTTATTGTCCGCAGCAGCTGCTGCGATGAACCATATAGTAGACCAGCGTATTGATGCGCAAATGGCCCGCACTTACAACAGGCCAGTGGCCCGTGGTCGTTTATCGACACAGCAGGCGGTGAAGTTTTCATTGCTGCTGGCAGGTTCTGGTTTTCTGCTGCTATTTATTGCCGTCAATCCACTGACAGCCTGGCTGACCTTAGCCAGTTTATTTGGTTATGCCGTGGTCTACACCATGTTTTTAAAAAGAGCGACGCCACAGAATATTGTGATTGGCGGTTTAGCCGGTGCTATGCCACCGCTGCTCGGCTGGACAGCAATGACGGCTGAAGTGCATGCCCATGCGCTGCTGTTAGTGATGATTATTTTCACCTGGACACCACCGCATTTCTGGGCTTTGGCTATTCATCGCCGTGACGATTATGCCAAAGTAAATATGCCAATGTTGCCTGTCACTCATGGCATTGAGTTTACCAAAAGCGCCATTTTCCTTTATACCCTGGTGCTGTTTTTGGTCTGTTTGTTGCCTTATCTGGTTGGTATGACAGGGGCTGTTTATCTGCTGGGCAGCACAGTGCTGAACTTAGGTTTTATCTGGTATGCCTGGCAGTTAAAGTTTAATGCCAAACCAGAAACTGCCATGGCAACTTTTAAGTTTTCGATT
>CAMLSF010000114.1 GCA_946482615.1 uncultured Chromatiaceae bacterium
AAAAATCTATATCAAATAGGATCACTGCCATGTCCTGTCTGTGACGCTGTTGCCGCGCGACCTCAGATGCCAGTCTCTTGTCAAAAGCCCTCCTGTTGTACAAGCCCGTCAACGCATCTTTTTCAGCCTGTTCTTCCAGTTCTCTGTTACTTTGCTGTAGTTCTTCAGTCAAACGAGACAACAAACAAGTGAGACGCCTTCTCGCATTCAAATGGCGATTAGAAAATACATCGGAGGCGACAGAGTGTGGCTCCGCAGGCAGCAGCTTGCTGACTTTTCCCCTTCCTTTTTCCCTAAGTCCAACGGAGATGTGAATACCATTGTGAACTTCCCAGCCTTCCGCCTCAGCCAGAAATTCTCCAAAGGTGAAAAGACCTACGGCAGGAGCCAACTCCTCGTATGGTTTAATTTCATGCTCTATATGTTCCTGCATGACGCCGCGTCGGGACCCGCACAGATAAAGATAAATCGCCTGAGGTGAAAAACCTGCCATCTGCTGAACAGAGCGCTGATTTCCATCCAGAAATTGGTCCACATCCCCATAACCGAGCCGGATAACTTCCCCGGGTTTGATGTCACTAAGTAACACCAATGTACCTTCTGGCTCTGCATTAATTGGCACGCGGATCACTTCTTTACCGTCCCTGGTCAGCATTAACGGGAAATCCAGTACTTGAGAGAAAAAATCGTCCGTTGTATCTATTCCAAGATAATGCTGATACAACATTCTGGCGGGTTTCTGGTCGAGTTGGACAATTCTGTTTTTTTCAACCTCAGTGGCAACAAACTCCCGCCCCACCGCCTGCCATCCTAAATGGCTTTGTAGCAAGATATCCAAATCTGAGCCAAAGAAACACACCAACACTGCCCCGGTAGAACTCAACCAATCGTTGTGCAATAACCAGCTTTGCTCTGAAGTTCCATAATGTCCCGGACTACCTCCAAAAACCGGGCATTGCAAAACCTGAGCAACACCATGTAACAACCTCTTGCAATTCAGATTCAGAGCTGTCGCCAGTAGCAACGCACCTTTAAGCTCCGCCTCAACAGAATGCAGAAGACAAAAGGACGCCAGCTCTTCCCCCTGCTCAAGTTCTGCCTCCTGAGTGACGGGTAAAGCGCAAACTGATACTTTGCTGAATTCAAAGACAGTAGCAGAGATCACAACAGCTCCGGTGCAGGCTTTGCCGTCAACAATTTCACCTGCACTGCTCCCGCCAATAATCACTGCATCAGGTAGCACATGACGCAGCTTTTGGGAGAGCTCTAATGCAAAGCCCGCTAAATCTGAGGGAAAATACAATTGAAACAACAGAGCGCCTTTATTAAGAGGATTTCTATAAATACTACTTAGCCATACCCCGCAATCTGACCAGCCTGTGTAGCGACTTACATAATGTCTAATCATAAAAGCCATCTCCGGAATCGACGTCATTCAATAACCGCAATTCAATGCCAGATGCACAGGTTCAGAATTGTTATTTGTGAGTTGAACTCACAAGTACATTTAAAAAATCGATCATTATCAGAACAATTCAAGTCTTCTAAAGTAGCCCCAGCTTGCAGAGAGCTTACGCCGACAGTCTGCAGACTGATGTACAGATGTAAACCATAGACAGTAGTTATTGCTTACGCCAGCTGGAGTTACCAGCACAACCTAACCATGCTTCAGGAGCATAAACATGAAATTGTACAAATATCTAACTGCAGTTTCTGCCCTGGTTCTGATCCTGGCAGTATCCACTTTCTGCAGTGCCCGAACCGAAGGAAACACGCTGGATAAAGCAACTGCTGAACCTGCTGTATCCACTTCAGTGCTTATCGTCCAACCCACAGAAATACCGATCTGGACCGAATACTCAGGCAGACTTGAGGCCATTGAGCAAGTCGAAGTTCGTTCCAGAGTATCAGGGCCTGTGACCGCAGTTTATTTTACCGAGGGCAGTACTGTGCGTCAGGGAGACCCATTATTTCAGATAGACCCGAAACCCTATCAGGCAAATGTCAGGGCGGCGCAAGCCCGGCTGAGCAGCGCCCGGGTTCAGGCCAAAAAAGCTGAAACTGAATGGAAAAGAGCTCAATCACTGGTTCAGAGTCGTATGATCAGTCAACAGCAGGCAGATGAGCTGATGTACAGACATCAGGAAGCGGTAGCAGCGGTAAGAACAACTGAGGCTGAACTGGAAACCCGTAAACTGGAACTGGATTACACAACGGTAAAAGCGCCTATAGATGGAAGAATTGGTGCCCGTAGAATAACCCTGGGTAATCTGGTTGAAGCAGGTCCATCCTCTGCAGTGCTGGCCGTTATTACTCAGTTAGACCCTATTTACGCCAGTTTTGACGTTGACGATAAATTTGTCAGTCAGTTGTTACCTCTGGTTTATGGCGATAATCCTCATAATCAGGTGCATGTTCAGTTAGACAGCAACGGCAAAGTTCAGCAAGGCCGATTACAATTGGTTGAAAATCAGCTGGATAATCGCACAGGTACGCTCAGAATTAGAGCAGAGTTCAGTAACGCTGATAACTTATTACTGGCAGGTCAGTTTGTCCGGGTCCGCATGGCGCTGGCGGCACAAGAACAACAAATCAGTGTCGACCCAACAGCCATAGGCACTAATCAGGACCAACGTTTTGTAATGACGCTGGATGACAACAATCAGGCTGTTTATACAGAAGTCGAACTGGGTGCTCAGGTCAATGGAAATCAGATCATTCTTAACGGACTGCGTGAAGGTGATCGAGTTCTGAAATTTGCCAACAACAAAATTAAGACCGGGACTATGATTAATCCACTGTATCAGACGGTTGATACTGAACCGTCCGATGAAAAAACAGAGGACTAGTCCATGAATCTGATTAATTATTTTATTAACAGACCTATTTTTGCTGCTGTATTTTCCATACTGATCCTGATCGCCGGGCTGGTGTCTTTACCCCAGCTCCCGGTGTCGGAGTACCCTGAAGTCGTTCCTCCGACCATAGTCGTCAGCGCACGTTTTCCCGGCGCAAGCCCTGATGTGGTGGCCCAGACGGTAGCTGCACCGCTGGAAGAAAACATCAACGGTATAGAAGGTCTGCTGTATATGAATAGCGTGGCCACTTCGGACGGACAGCTGACACTGACTTTAACTTTTACATTGGGTATGGACCCGAATCTTGCGTTACAACTGACTCAAAACAGAGTGCTACAGGCGCAATCGCGTTTACCGGAAGACGCAAGACGGCTTGGTATCTCTGTCGTAAAAAGCACTCCTGACCTGACCATTGCTGTGCATTTGTATTCACCGGACAACAGCTATGATATGACCTACTTATCCAACTACGCTATTTTGAATATCAGAGACAGGATGACCCGGATCCAGGGGGTGGGTAATGTTCAAATGCGCGGAGCCGGCGAATATGCAATGCGCATCTGGCTGGATCCCAACAAGCTCGCAGAGCGCCAACTCTCGGCACAGGATGTAATTCAAGCCATACGTGAAGAAAACCTGCAAGCGGCCAGCGGAATTATAGGCGCATCACCTACTCTGCCAGAAATTGCCACTCAGTTGGCCATCAATGTCCGTGGCCGGCTGGAGAATGAACAGGAATTTGGCGATATCATAGTGCAGACCAGCCCATCCGGCGGCATTACACGCTTAAAAGAGGTTGCCAGAGTTGAGCTGGGAGCTGCGGAATACGCTTCCCGCGCATTGATCGATGGCAAACCTGCTGCCGCTATGCTGGTACTTCAGGCTCCGGGGTCAAATACAGTAGAAATTGGCCGTCAGGTCAGAGCCCTGATGGAAGAACTGAAAAAAGATATGCCCCCTGGTGTGGATTACCGTATTGCCTTCGACCCCACACAGTTTGTCACTGCATCCATAGACTCTGTTGTCATGACCTTACTGGAAGCAACAGTTCTGGTCGTTTTAGTCGTCATTTTATTTTTGCAAACCTGGCGAGCCTCTTTAATTCCTTTGTTAGCAGTACCGGTGTCCATAGTGGGCACATTCGCCCTGATGTGGGTTTTAGGGTACTCGATCAATACGCTGACCCTGTTTGGGCTTGTGCTGGCTATAGGTATAGTTGTTGATGACGCCATAGTTGTGGTGGAGAATGTCGAACGAAATATATCATTAGGCCATAGCCCAAAAAACGCTGCCTATCTGGCCATGAAAGAGGTCGCCGGACCAGTTATAGCTATTTCTCTGGTACTTTGCGCCGTCTTTGTTCCACTGGCTTTTGCTTCCGGGCTCACGGGTCAATTTAACCGCCAGTTTGCAATGACTATTGCTATATCCACTGTTATTTCTGCGCTGAACTCCTTAACCTTGTCGCCAGCCTTATCTGCACTGCTGCTGCAACCTCATGGTGCCGAACCAGACAAATTAAGCAGGGCCCTGAACTGGCTGCTCGGAGGCTTCTTCAACAAGTTTAACCTGATGTTCAACCGTGGCAGCATGGCTTATAGCAAAAGCCTCGGCAAAATGGCTGGTCGTAAATCGGTTTTCTTAGGTATTTACCTGTTACTTGCCGCAGCAACTTTTGGCTTATTCCAATCACTCCCGACAGGTTTTGTGCCGCCACAAGACAGAGGATACCTGATATCAGCAGTCCAATTACCTGATGGCGCCACACTGGACAGAACTGAGCAGGTGATGCGGCGTATGAGCGAAATGGCGGGTACAGATCCTGGGGTGGCAGCGACTTTGGCTTTTCCTGGCCTGTCAATCAGCGGTTTTACAACCAGCTCCAACGCAGGGATTTTATTTACTCCACTCCGTGATTTCTCGGAACGAACAGAGCCTGATTTAACCTCTCAGGCTATTGCTGACCGCTTAAGAGCAAAATATGTCGGTATAGAAGAAGCCAGTGTAATGGTATTTTCTCCTCCTCCGGTCAGAGGACTGGGCACTACTGGTGGTTTTAAGCTGCAGTTAGAAGACAAAGCAGCTCTGGGTTATGAAGCCCTGGACCGTGCGACCAGAGACTTCATTGCTGCTGCACAACAAAGGCCTGAACTGACCCCTCTGTTTACTACTTTCCAAATCAATGTACCCCAACTGCATGCGGAAGTAGACAGAACCAAAGCCAGACAACTAGGTATTGCTGTGCCTGATATTTTCAGTACACTTCAGACCTACCTGGGCAGTTCCTATGTAAATGACTTCAATCGCTTCGGCCGCACTTACACAGTGCGCGCTCAGGCTGATGCCCCTTTCAGGGCTACAGCCGAAGATATAGGAGGGCTGAAAGTAAAATCACAAAGTGGTGAACTGATCCCTCTGGCCTCCCTGCTGCAGTTAACGCCAACTTTTGGTCCGGAACGAGTCATCAGGTACAACGGCTTCCCAAGCGCAGATATTTCTGGCTCTGCAGCTCCGGGCTATTCCAGCGGTGAAGCCAGAGCCGCTATTGAGCAGTTGGCAGAAGAGACTCTGCCCCCTGGTATAAGCTACGAGTGGACCGAACTGACCTATCAGGAAATACTGGCGGGAGATTCAGGCCCCTGGCTATTTGCTTTGTCCATTTTGCTGGTGTATCTGGTGTTGGCCGCCTTGTATGAACATCTGAAATTGCCTCTGTCCATTTTGCTGATTGTGCCTATGGCGATATTGTCTGCATTGACGGGGATCTGGCTGACCAACGGGGATGTCAACGTCTTTACTCAAATAGGGCTTGTGGTGCTGGTCGGGCTTTCTGCAAAAAATGCCATTCTGATTGTAGAATTTGCCAATCAGCTTGAACAGGAAGGCCGCACGGCAAAGGAGGCGATCCTGGAAGCATGTCGTTTGCGGTTAAGGCCCATATTAATGACTTCTTTTGCTTTTATTGCAGGTGTTACTCCGCTGCTGTTGTCGAGCGGTCCAGGCTTTGAATTACGTCAGCAAATGGGCATTACAGTGTTTTCCGGCATGCTTGGCGTGACTTTTTTTGGCTTAGTTCTGACACCTATGTTTTACCTTTTACTGCGCCGGAAAAACTCGCCAGTTCATTAACCTAACTTTCAGGTAACCAGCCCCTCTGCTCTTTTGGACAGGGGGGCTTTTTTATTAAGGTTATTTATAAATCAATACTTCCGCTGCACCGAAATAAGAGCCCCCTCCTGTTCGTCCAGGGTGTAAGCGCCTCCGATTTATAAATTAAATTCACTAGTGAATTAAAAATAATGGTCATTATCAGAACAATAACACCCACGTATAGTGCTCCTACACAAACGCAGCGTCACCGACAGGTGATGGTTTAGTGCAACATTTAACCTTTAATTTTGGAGATACATTATGCGTACTTGGTTTATTACTGGCGCCTCCCGCGGCTTTGGCACTCTGTTCGTAGAAAAAGCACTGTCTGCAGGAGATCAAGTGATCGCCACAGCCAGAAAGCCGGAAAGCATCATTGCACGTTTCGGTGACCACCCCAACTTACTGGCTCTGAAGCTGGATGTAAATAATGCCGGGGAAGCAATTGAGGCAGCGGCGCAAGGTGTGGCTCGTTTTGGCCGGATCGACATTCTGGTGAATAACGCGGGTTATGGTTTATTAGGTGCAGTTGAAGAGGCCAGCCCTGAAGAAACCGAAAATCTGTTCAGAACCAACGTATTTGGTGTGTTGAACGTAACCAACGCTGTGTTACCTCAGATGCGTCAGCAAAAAAGCGGACATCTGATTAACATTTCGACCATAGGTTCAATCAAGGCTTATGTAGGCTGGGGCGTCTATGGCGCGACCAAGTTTGCGGTTGAAGGACTCACTGAAGCTTTAGCTCAGGAACTGGCACCACTTGGCATCCATGCCACAGTAGTTCAGCCCGGCTTCTTCAGAACGGATTTCCTGGATGATCAATCCCTGGTTCGTAGCAGCAAACATATTGAGGATTACCACGAGACAGCAGGTGCCATGCGTAACTTCGCCAATGATTACAACCATGCTCAGCCTGGTGATCCGGTTAAACTGGCTGAGGCTGTTTATCAGATGACACTGGCCACTAAGCCACCACTCAGATTACCTCTGGGTAGCGATACCGTCCCCCGTGTACATGAAAAAACTGCACAGGTTCTGGCTGAACTGGAAGAGTGGTTACCACTGACGATGTCTACTGACTTGCAGGCAGACTAAGACGCAAGACCTCAAAAGCTACAGCGAAATGCATCTTTCATTTCGCCTGAATTCAGAGTCTGGCATTTTTGCCGGACTCTGCGCCTTTTTGACATCCACGATGGCCCCCTTCTTTACTGGTTGATACGGGTAACGTTTATCCTTGTATCCGGCCTTTGCAGGACCAGTCCGACGCAGAGGCAGCATTAGCCTCCGGGTATAAAAAGTACTGAGTGCTCCCTTTCGGTATCACACTGATAACCATCAGGCGGGCAATAAGCGACAACGAAAGCTGCAAACATCTGTGATCGACAGGCGCAGGTCATTAAAACCTCTGTCGTAGCCGTGCTTTACCATGCCGCATTTCCTTCCCCCCTTGGTTTTATACAATGCAGTTCCGTTTTAATACCAATATTTCGGATAGACATCTTTTTGCCTTACTTTGTGATACAAACAGGCGACCAGCACAAGAAACCAAGCTCCGGTTACCACAGGGAACAGCATAAAACTCCAGGACGGTTCACTGGCAATAATCACCAGTGGTGTAGCGCCAGCTGGCGCGTGGACTGTTCTGGTCTGCTGCATAGCAAAAATAGAAAGTCCGACTGCCAAGGCCTGTGACCACCATGCACTGCCCAGAGCTATCAGCAATAGCATGCCTATAAAAGCCGCCACCAGATGTCCCCCCACCACACTTCGGGGCTGAGCCAGTGGCGAGTCAGGTAAACCAAAAATAAGTACACAAGTCGCTCCAAAGGGCGCCATTAACCAGGGCAAACCTGACATATGCGTTAGAAAAAGTGTGCCACTGATAGCGATAGTGGCCCCCACCAAAGCCCATACCGATTCTTTGAGCTTTGGCGCTGCCGGAGCTTTAGAACTGAATGTCATACCGCCTCTCCACTGCATAGAAGGCCCCTGTTACAAATCAATGATCAGTGCATCTGAACTGGCACGAGAGACACAAATACACATCAGGCCTTTTTTCTTGTCCGCATCTGTTAATACATGATCATGATGCAGCACCTCGCCGCCCAAGACCTTTACCCTGCACATACCGCAGTCACCTACCCTGCAATCTGAATCTGCGGCAACACCTGCCGCAGTCACAGCATCCAGTATGCTTTGATCAGGTGGAACCTCTAGGGTCAAGCCGGATTTTTGTAATATGACGGTGACGAAGTTTGCCACGCCGGACGCATCAGGGCTGTAACCAAAGCGTTCGCTATTTACTTGTTCTTTTGAAAAGCCTTTTTTTGTCGCGCAGTCATGAACTTCATCAATCAGGGATTGAGGACCGCAGACATAAAACACCGCATTTTTTGCAGCTTTGGATAAGATAGACTCTACGGATAAGCGTTCTGCCAAAGATGACGAATACAATGTCACTTTGCCCGGGTATTGGCGTTTTAACTCAGCAGCAAAGGCCATTTGGTCTATAGACTTGCCTGTGTAATGCAGTTCAAAGTCTTTATTTTGTTGCGTCAAAGTAGTCACAAAAGAGCGGATAGGCGTAATGCCTATGCCTCCGGCAATAAGGACCACAGGGCCTGTTACTGGTCCTAATGCAAAATTGTTTTTAGGCTGGCTGCATTTAATCTGAGTGCCCACCTGATACTGCTGATGGATAGCGACTGAACCGCCTAAACCGCCCTCCTGTTTTAACACTGCAATTTCATAAAAACTGGCGCCATCTGAGTGACAAATCGAATAATGGCGATACTTTGTTTCATTGTTGTCGTCCAGATAAGGCACTTTCAGATGAGCTCCCGCTGACACCGGAGGTAAGGACCTGGCGGTTTTATCCGCCTCTTCCAGCCGGAACACCCGGATGGAAGGCGTGATCTGATAAATACCTGCCACGACCAGTGGCAGCTCACCACTACCAAGTGACAAGGTATGATTTGAGCTTTTGAGTGCTCTGAGCGCTTTATTCTCTTCCAGCAGAGGTTCTACAATCCGTTGAATTTCCGCTTCTGTATAGCGGGGAATAATATGTTGCGGGCAGTTCCACTCGACAGCTTCAACTGTGATCACTACGGCACGCTCGATACGAGCCCTATAACGCGGATTTTCCAAAGCTTCAATCAAAGCCGGATTGTCTCTCTCATGCACAATTTTGGCTGTCCCCCAAATTTTCAGGCGTATCCGGTTTGGATAATCCATCAAAATCAGACTGACACGGGATAATGCATTGATATTACCCACAGAAAGATACTGTCTGTTGCCTTTAAAATCGGCAAAACCCAGAGTGCGGTTGTCGAGCACTTTCAAAAATCCGGCAGGACCGCCCCTGTGCTGTACATAAGGCCAACCATTTTCTGAAATGCTTGCCATGTAAAAACTGTCCCGTAGCTCAATAAATTCAGCTTCGGACTCTCTGATTTCGTTTTTGGGATCGTCCGACAACTCAAAGCCCTGATTCGCTTCCCTACTCCCGTACAAACTCTGAGCTGCTTTAACACTTGGGGTAAATGTGATATCGGCAAATGCGTTAGCCATTGCTTTTCCTCCATAACCTGTTTTGCATTCAAGTCCCGGGCTCCGGGTACATCACTTTGGATGAACATCAACTCAAAGATCGATCGGATTGGTACTTCATCTTGCCAAAGTGTTTGATCATGAAGAATACTTATCCAACCTAATTGATTCTTTTGGAATTGAGAACAATCAATGGAACGATTTACCGAAATGCGTATTTTCATCGCGGTCGCTGAGGCTGAAGGTTTTGCGGCTGGTGCACGAAAGCTTAATATTTCTCCACCTGTTGCAACCAGAGCTATTGCCGAACTAGAAGCCAGGCTTGGCGTAAAATTGTTAAATAGAACAACCCGCTATGTCAGAGTGACCGAAGCCGGACAACGGTACTTAGACGATGTCCGTCGCATTATGGCTTCAGTCGCTGAAGCAGATGAAGCCGCTATAGGTACTAATGCTTCACCACGTGGACAGTTGGTGATCACCGCATCAGTGCTCTTTGGCCGTATGTATGTAATGCCGGTGATTGTTGACTATTTACAAAAATATCCTGAGGTTGATATATCTGCGATCTTTGTAGATCGGGTGCTCAACATGCTGGAAGAAGGTGTAGATGTAGCGGTACGGATTGGCGAATTATGTGATTCCACCTACAAAGCATTAAAAGTGGGAACTGTCCGTAAAGTGCTGTGTGCATCACCTGAGTACCTTGCCAGACACAAAATACCTCAATCGCCCTATCAGCTGGCTCATCATCAGATTATTGTCGCCACCAATCTTGGCCCCAAGGTTGAATGGCGATTTATGGATGTAGACAGACAAGAAATTGCAGTGCGGTTTAAGCCCCGCTTAACTGTTACCAGTAACGATGCAGCCATTGCAGCGGCCGTGTCCGGATTAGGTATTACCCGGCTGCTGTCATATCAAATCATGCCGGAGCTGATTTCAGGCAAGCTTAAAATTGTACTGAGTGAATTTGAACATGAACCCTTACCTGTCCATATAGTGCATAGGGAAGGCCGCCTTGCATCGACAAAAATCAGGGCCTTTATCGATTTGATGGTCAAGCAGCTACGTGAACCTTTGCCTTAACTGCAGCCTTGTCGATGACGTGCACCCGGCTTTCGCTTCGTCAATCAAGCCGAATAAAAAGGCCGCCCATAATCACAGGGCGGCACGTTGAAATCAGCTAAAAATCCTATTTTTATCCAAGCGCTACTTTTGGAAAATCGATTTCTACCCGACTTGCTTTGCCTATCATATGCGTCAGCACATTCATCCCTACATGAGTGATGATTTCAACTATATCTGCATCCGTATAGCCTGCATCACGGGCTTCCATCAGATCGGCTGTGGTGATTTCGCCCTGATGTTCAAGCAAAGCTTTTGCGAGTTTAATTGCTGCAGCAGCCTTGGCCTCATGGGATGTACCAGCCCGGTTAGCATCCAGCTCTGCCGCTGACAGGCCTGCTTTTTTACCTATGGCAGAGTGCGCAGACAAACAATATTCACAGGAGTTCTCTTGTGCCAGAGCAACTGCGATTCTCTCCCGGGTTTTCAGATCCAGACTCCCTTCGCCTGAAATACTATGCAAACCAAGAAAAGCTCTTAATGCAGACGGAGAGTTGGCAAAAATTTTTAAGAAGTTAGGTACCATACCTAATTTAGTCTGGATAGCTTCCAGCAGCTCTTTTTGCTCTGGGTTTGCGGTCTCCAGAGAGACGGAATTTATTCTGCTCATAACATCCTCACAAATTATCAACGGAGTATTTTGGGTTATCGCAATCGACTGCTTGTGCGAATGCGTTGATTCTCCGTAATATTTTTCCTGTTAGGAATATCTGTATCAGGCAATTTATTTTTTCTGAATATGAATCAATGAACCCCTTTCCGTTATTTTTTAAGCAGATCAAGCGACAATAAACCAGCCACAGAGGTCCCAATTACCTTGTTGAAGAACATTATTCCAGTTTTGTTAATTATCTAATTCTACAATACCTTACACACTACTAATTCATAGGTATTCGTAACCTGTTCTATCTGAATTTAATGGCTAGAGATATCACTTCAGGGTGGTCGCTTTATCCTCTGCCAGAATTTTTTTTATTATGTCGCTACTGCTAATAATCTGACTGAACCTATACTAAACCCCGGTATGAACACTTAAAGATGCCAAGTTTTGTAACCTGCGCTGCCGTAACTAAGCCTGAACTGATTCAGCTGCAGTTAGCTATGTTGGCCTTCCTTCAATCACTGATCTATTTGGAGAAGCATTGTATGAAAAAGGTGTTAGTTGTTTATTACTCTAGTTACGGTCATATCGAAACAATGGCCAAGGCGGTGGTCGAAGGAGTGCTACAGGTTCCGGGAGTTCAGGTCGATCTGAAACGTGTTGCTGAAATTGTTCCGAAAGAAATCGCAGAAAAAGCGCATTTTAAATTGGATCAGGCAGCCGAAATCGCAGATCCGGCAATATTAGTGAATTATGACGCCATCATCTTTGGTGCACCGACCCGATTTGGCAATATGCCAGCGCAGATGCGTAATTTTCTGGATCAAACAGGAGGTCTGTGGGCCCAGGGGAAACTGATTGGAAAAGTGGGCAGTGTCTTTACATCAACAGGAAC
>CAMLSF010000115.1 GCA_946482615.1 uncultured Chromatiaceae bacterium
TAACCCCAGTTCAGTGCGAAGCTCCAGCTCTGCCTGATCGGCACTGATAAAGGCTGAGCTGTAGACATAACCATTGCCTGTTCTGTGCTGCAACGGAATTTGCCAGGCCCAGCCATTGGAAAGTGCGGTAGCTCTGGTTTCGACCGGCAAATCAGCGAAAGCAGCTGTCGGCAATACCACAGCCGCATCGTTCAATAAGTTATGAGAGAAAGACTGGAAGGGCACCGCCAGAGTTTTTTGCATCAATAAAGAGTTAAAACCTGTGCAGTCGACAAATAAGTCGGCACTCATCACTCGGCCGTCACTGCAAATCAGCTCTTTAATACGGCCATCCGGCTCTTGAGTCACGGCCTCTATGGTCAGTGGCAGGTGGCTGACGCCAAGCTGCAGTGCTTTGGTCCGTAAAAACTGGCCCAGCAAGGCGGAGTCAAAGTGGTAGCCGTATTCAATACGAAACGGAAAATGTGCAGGTGTAACAGGAGCTTTGCCTGCACTCGCCAGATAGCTATTGAAGAAAAACTTGTCCGGGCTGGTTTCAACATCCAGCCCCATACGCCTGCTAAAGCAGTTGGAATAAAAGGCTTTTTCACTAAAAGTGTCGAGCTGCGAAATAAAAGGGTGACTGTAACTGCTGTTGCCTGAAGCCGGACTCCAGTTGATAAAACGGATATTGGTTTTATAAGTAGCGTTGCAGGCGCTCATCCATTCGCTGTCCGGGATATTGAGCTTTTGGAAAAAGGCTTTCAGGCTGGGTGTTGAACCTTCGCCTACCCCAATAATGCCGATCTCAGGCGATTCAATCAGGCTGATCCGGGCATCCGGCCAGGCCTGAGCCATTAAGCAGGCTGTCATCCAGCCTGCTGTGCCACCACCTGCAATCAGTATGGAATCTTGTTGCTGCATCTCAGACCCTTGTGTACAGATCCAAAAATTGGTCGTGGCCTGTTAATTTCTGCAAGGGTTGCTGTTTGGCCTTGCGGATGTTGTGCATCATCTCCAGCAACAGCTCTTTGGGGTAACAGCGGGCTGCAGCATGGTAATCTGTCGGTACTATGCCCTGGCCTAACATCACCTGCAGCCAGGACGAGTCGCGGAAAATATCATTGGCGTCGTTAAAAATAGCAGCCGTTTCTTTAAACAAAGCCAGCTTTTCCTGCAGCCGGTGCGGAATCGCCATCTGGCGCATATCACGCCAGAACTCGGAGTCGTGCCGTTCGTTGACGTGATAATGCAAAATAATAAAGTCGCGGATAGTTTCAAATTCATCTTTGGATTCAGCGTTATAAGCCTTCACTTGCGCTTCGCTGATACCACGGTTCGGGAACATTTTCATCAATCGCACTATGGCCGATTGGATCAGATGAATACTGGTGGATTCCAGTGGCTCCAGAAAACCGCTGGCTAAGCCAACAGCCACCACGTTTTTATGCCATTGCTCTGTGGTGCGACCTGTCTCAAAACTGATTTTTTTTGGTTCAGCCAGAGCTTTGGAATCCAGATGATTCATCAGCGTCTGATAAGCCTGGTCGTCGCTTAAATAGCTGGAACTATAGACTATGCCGTTGCCATTACGGTGCGTCAGCGGAATACGCCATTGCCAGCCTGCTTTGTGCGCTATGCTGCGGGTGTAGGGCAGGGTATGCTCAAAACGCTCAGTCGGCACAGCCAAAGCGCTGTTGGCGGGCAAATAGTGATCCCAGTGTTCATAGGCCACACCTAAAGTTTTACGAATTAACAGGCCACGTAAGCCGGTACAGTCGATAAATAAATCCCCGGCAATTTGACGGCCATCTTTGAGCTGCAAAGCCTGGACAAAGCCGGTTTCAGGGTTTTGTCTGACATGTTCAATCAAGCCTTCGGTGCGGATCACGCCTGCCTGTTCTGCCAGTTTGCGCAGGTATTTGCCATACAAAGCCGAGTCAAAATGATAGGCGTAGGGCATATCGTAGACTGGGTTAGGGGTTTTGATTTTGTTAAATTTGCCTTGCTCGCAGCACAGGTAATTTAAGTCAAAGTCCCATAAGGACTCCGCTAACCCCAGCTCTTTGGCCCGCAACCAATAATGCTGGAAATTAGTCACGCCCAAAGTAGCGCCGGGCGCACCAAAGGTATGGTAATAACTGTCGCCTGGCACCCGCCAGTTTTCGAATTTGATCGCCAGTTTGATGGTGGCTTTGGTTTCGCGCAGAAATTCTTTTTCATCCAGCCCCAGATACTGATTAAAGATCTGGATAGGCGGAATAGTGGCTTCACCCACCCCAATAATGCCTATGTCTTCGGATTCAACCAGCTCAATAGCCAGGGTGTCGGCAAAGACTTTTTTCAGCAAAGCTGCTGCCATCCAGCCCGCTGTGCCACCTCCTGCTATCACCAGTTTTTTCACTGCTGTTTGCATGCGCTGTCCTTATTGTTGTTATTGATAACGTCTGGCTATAAAAAAGCCCCTGCCAACCATAGGATAGTTCAGGGGCTTGTTTTTGGTCGTCCTGCCGCTCTTAGTAGAAAGAGTAGTTAAAGTTCAGCATATAAGAAGGACCAAACTGGCGGCGGGTGGTGACTATGCCATTGTCATCCACTGTTTCCTCATCCACGTCTGTCAGGTTGGTACCTTGCAGAGACACCCGCAGGCCTTCAAGCATATCCCAGGGGCTTTGGGTGAAGTCATAACTGATTTGAGCATCGACTAAACGCACACCGTTGCGTGACGCTGTCTCAATTTTATTTGAGCCACCCCTTTGGTAGGTGCTGAAATCGGAGCGGTCAGTCGCTGCGACCCTGAACTCAAAACCTGCCATTTCATAGTAGGCGGTTAAGGAGTACACGCGGTCAGACTGGCCAGGAATACGACTGCCATCTTCCAGCTCTGCGTCTATCAGCGTGGCTGAAGCAGCTAAACCAAAACCATCCAGACTGTCATGCAACATGCTCAGAGGTGTGTTGGCAGTGAATTCCAGACCTTTGACTTTGCCTTTTAAGCCATCTTCAAAAAAGGAGTAGTAGCCATAATCCGGTGGTGTGACTAAATCGCCGGCTGAGTAGGCGATATCGGCAGGGCCATAAGTGCCGTCCTGATCGATAATGCGGTCGTGGAAGCCAGGGATAAAGTAGTCGGCCCCGCCATTCGTTTCATCATTGCGGAAGTTGATCAGGCTATCGCCATCACGGGTCCAGTTCACCAAATCTTTGTAGAACAGTGCCATAGACACATAACCATCGGTTTCGAAGTAGTTCTCAAAGGACAGGTCAAAGTTATTGGATTCCAGTGGACGCAGCTCTGGGTTACCGGCAAATTTTGACCATGGAGTACCGTAGTTTTCTACATCTGCAATGGTGTTAGGAATGGCAATTAAATCGATGTTTTGATCAAACTTCACAAAACCTGAGGCTTTCATTTGATCAATCCGGGCCCGGCTGATGGTTTTATTGGCAGCGGCGCGCAGATACTTATTGTCACCCACTTCAAAGCTGATATTTAAGCTGGGTAACACATGGTTGTAGTCAGCGCCATTGGTCACCATACAGTCTGCGTCTATCACTTGATCGCTGTTGGCGTCACAGACTGCAAAGTTGGCGCCTACTATGCCAACATAACCGCTGGAGCTTTGCTTAGTTTGAACATACTGCAAGCCAATATTACCGGTATAAGGAATACCTGCAATCTCGTTTTCAAAGTCGCCTTTGATATAAAAAGTCGTCACTTCCTCGTCCACATCGTAGGTGTCACCCAGACGATCCGGCTCCAGTAAACCTGCGTCATTTAAGGTATAAGTCCCATCTCTGTATGGTGCAAAACCATCATAAGCCACCACCTGACCAAAACCTGCCCAGCTTAAATCTGCTAAACCGTACACATAGTTTGCAGGGATAGCGCTGGAGAACGGATAAGATTCTGCTGTGGCAAAAAAGCCTTTGTTTTCTTTGTCTTTATAGCGGTCGCTGTAATTGACACCTAAAGTGACTTTACTGATGTAAAAATCTTCAATTAATCCAACAGTTTCAAGGCGATAGGTTTTTAATTCTTCAGTAAAGTCGGCATAGTTCAGGAAACCGTCCTGCGCGTTAAAGTAGCTGAATGGGTCGCCGTTGGCCTGTAATACGTCAGTGGTAAATTGATCCGCTA
The DNA here is from genome assembly GCA_946482615.1 of uncultured Chromatiaceae bacterium. The sequence goes on from CAMLSF010000115.1 coordinate 4,121, forward strand.
AATTCGCCATACCACCGCCCCAGACCTGAGGACCTGTCAGTTGCAATAAGGCTGGATCTGCAAAGGCTTCCAGGCCGGATGAACCCGTAAAGAAAATACCATCAGGGGTCATGACAAATTCCCGACTGCCCAATTGTGACGAGTCCAGAGCGCCTGAACGTGCTAAACCTGCATAAGATTCACCACGGGAGTCATGTTTTTCTGATTCACTGGAGGCGACGTCTAATTCAACCGACCAGTTGTCATTCAGTTGATACTCCAGATTCAGGCCAAACACCTGCAGCTTGCCGTCTTTTTGCAGTGGGTCTGTGCGAAGTACCGGATTGGCATTGATTTGAGTGCCTGTGGAATTGGCACCTGAACCTGTGACATTAGCGGACGAGAAGGGCTCAATAAAACCACGTAATACACCTGAGTCCGAATAGTCGATGTCCAAAGCGTCAATGCTGATATCCAGCTTATCGCTTGGGCGGAATTGTAATACGGCAGAGATAGTGTCCCTTTCCAGCTCAGTGCTGATGGATTGGGTATCCAGACCTGTTGGCAGTAATTGGCCATCGGCATTTTCACTGTAACCCCAGACGCCGTATTTGCGTTGATTGTTGGGGGATTCAGTCGTAGCTGCTGCAATGGCAAGGCCTACAGTGTCATCCGCAAATTTCTCAACAAAAGATAAAGCCAGACGTTTGCCTTTGTTGTCGAATTCCGGGTTATCTGAGTCGCTTTGATTCGCCTCGTAGGTCCCATTGACTGTTAAGGTTTCTTTGGCTTGCAGCGGACGCACTGTACGTAAATCTACTGTACCACCTATACCTTGCACCATCAGGGTGGCGTCCGTGGTTTTGAAGATGGTGGCACCCGTCATAATTTCTGACGGGTACAGGTCATACTCGACACCACGGTTGTCACCTATACCAATCAGCTCACGGCCGTTCAATGAAGTACCGGTAAAGTCTTCTTTAAAACCACGCACTGAAATACCGGAAGTACGGCCACCCACACGTTCACCGGACAAACCTGGTAAACGGGACAAGGATTCTGCGATAGAAGAGTCAGGTAATTTGCCTATGTCCTCAGCTGAGATGGACTCCACAATAGAGGAGTTGCCCATTTTTTCGGCCTGAGCACGGATTAAAGATCCACGAATACCTTTTACTTCAATGATCTCTACTTTGTCAGCTGCTTCGGCTGTTTCCTGCGCCAGCGCCTGACCGGAACAGAGGGCTGAGGAAACGGCTAAAGATAACAAGGCGGGTTTAAATAGCTGTCTTTTCATATCGAATTATCCTGTTGTCAATTTATGGTGCATCACAATGTTTTTATTATCTGTACGGCGATCTATGCTGAAACTGCTTTAATCATTCAGGGCTTTTCTGCCTTCGGTCTGATGTTGGATGACCATATGGCTGACCAGCTTAATCGATTAAGTTTGATGATTTAAAAAAAGCAACTGAATAAAATGTCGATATAGAGTTGCTTTATTTCATCATCGGATGAACTTTTTTAATTCATCTCTTAATCGTTTTACTTCCGAATTTAACTGCTGTCAAGTCTGACCAGAAAATAAACAATCCGACATTGGATAGAGCTGTAAAAAACAATGGGAGAATAAAAAACAACCGGGCTATAAAGCCCGGTTGTTTTAACCTGAGTTGCGGCAGGCTCAGCTTAATAAACGACTGAGCGCGCTAAAACCCTGGCGGATGGTTTCGACTCTGTTGTCGGTTTGATCGCGCTCTACAAAAGCGTGGCGTAAACCAGCGGCTTCGGCTTTGGCGAAAATAGGTGTGAAATCAATCACTCCTTTGCCTACGTCAGCAAAACCTCCGGCTTTGTCCATATCTTTGACATGCCAGAGCGGGAAGCGGCCCGGTTGTCGGGCAATCAGATCCAGTGGACTCAAGCCAGCTTTAACCACCCAGTACAAGTCCAGCTCCATCTGCACCAGTTTGGCGTCAGTCTCATTCAGCAGCACATCGTAAGGCACCTTGTCAGACAACTTCACAAACTCAAAATCGTGGTTGTGATAAGCCAGCTGCATACCGGCAGAGCGAATTTTTTCACCTGCTTTGTTTAAAAACTCAGCTAAGGCTTTGTACTGGTCAATAGTTTTACGGTCTGTGTCCATCAGATAAGGCAACACCAGGTACTTGTGACCCACCACTACAGCTTGCTCTATGACTTTATCCAAATCTTTTTGCATCACATCCAAAGGCACATGGGCGGATGGAGCACTCAGGCCTTCGTTGTCCATGATTTTTTTTAACGCCGCCGGGCTTTGATCGTAATAACCGGCAAATTCAACCTGGGTATAACCTACACCTGCCACCAGTTTTAAGGTGTCGGCTACACTTTTTGCCATCAGATCCCGCAGGGTATAAAGCTGTAAACCTGGTACTAGTTTAGCTGCCGTCGTTGATGCTTTAGTTTCTGCAGACAATGGCACAGATGCCATACCTAAGCCTGCGACTCCTAAACCCAGGGCGCTGAGTTTCAGAAATTGTCGCCGTTGTCGATCCGGCAGCTCCGGCTTTTGTTTTAAGGTCGAATGGTCGTATGGCATGGCTTGCTCCTGCTTTGGCACTGTGATTTAGGTCAGCTTCTCCCTGCCGGAGCAGGACCTGTGCTGGCACGTTGAATAAGGTCAAAAGGTAAAATGACTTTAGGTGCTTTACCCAGACGACCTTCGATTAAATCTATTAACAAAGTGACTGCTGTGCTGCCAAATTCCTCGGCGGGCTGAGCTATGGTGGTCAGCGGTGGATCAGCAAAAGCGGCAAAAGAGATATCATCAAAACCAGCCACAGAAATATCGGCAGGGATAGCAAGGCCTGCTTGTTTAATACTCTGCATGGCGCCAATGGCCATTTCATCATTTTCACAAAACAGAGCTGTAGGTGGCTTGGCTAAAGCCAATAATTCAGTGGCGGCTTTATGGCCGGACTGCAAAGTAAAATCACCCGGGTACAGCAAAGTTTCATCAAAAGCCACACCTGCTGCATTGAGTGCATCTCTATAACCTGCCACCCTGTCGCGGGTTAACGGGCTGCGGGCCGGGCCTTTGATCATCGCAATACGTCTGTGGCCCAGCTCCAACAAATGTTCGGTCATAGCACAGGCTGCTGCTCTGTTATCCAGCAGCACTGTAGGGCAGGCAATACGGTCCAATACTTCGCAGGCATTGACCATGGGCAGTACTGAGCCTGATTTCATGTCGAGTTCGGCAAAAGGGTTATGGGCACGCAGCTGAATTAAGCCGTCCGCTTGTGAGGTATGCACCATACGGGCATAACTTTGTTCCATTTCTTGATCGGCCAGCGTATTACATAAGAGTAATGAATAGCCTTTATCGTGCGCCGCTTGTTGCATACCACTGATCACCCGGGCAAAAAACACGTTGGCCACAGTCGGCACCAGAACCACCAGATTACGGGTTTTACCTGAGCGAAACTTCACCGCCATTAAATTAGGCTTATAACCCAGCTGTTTGACAGCGGTCAGCACTTTGGTGCGGGTTTTCAGTGACACCAAATCAGGTTGCTGCAAAGCCCGGGACACTGTGGCTACAGACACTGCAGCCAGTTGAGCTACGTCACGAATAGTGGACATAAATGTATTTCACTTTATGGATTTGCTCCGGATTTTATCTGGATATTCAATGCTATGCATCTGTTTACTCTGGCCTGATCCAAATGAAACCAAAGATGTAACCGATATCATTTATAAAGCACTTTTTTGGAAATGGGAAGGCAGTTTTACCGAAATGCTTTGGCTTTATTAGTGCAAATGCTCTTATTTGGTGCGACGGTTTTTGTTCTTTGTACAATTAAAGTGCGTGATTTGCGACAAACAGCGGATTTTCTATTGACGACGCAAAATGTAATCCGTTACATTTTTTGCAGCTTCAAATTTTGATCTACAGTCACTATCTGTTTGTGTCTGTAAACCACAGGGAAAAAACCATGAAAACCCCAGGTAAACAAAAAATTCGTATGGGTATGGTCGGCGGCGGTGAAGGTGCTTTTATAGGGGCAGTGCATCGCCATGCCGCAGCTTTAGATGGCCAGATAGAACTGGTATGCGGCGCATTCAGCCGGGATGCAGGTAACAACCAGCGTACAGGAGACGATTTGTGCATTGACCCGACTCGTCTTTACAGCAGCTGGCAGGAATTACTGCAAAAAGAAGCGGCATTACCTGAAGACAAGCGTATGCAGCTTTTAGTGATAGTGACGCCAAACCAGCTGCATGTACCCATAAGCCGTGCCGCTATAGCCGCAGGTTTTCATGTATTTTGCGAAAAACCTGCCGGCGTCACCTTATCTGAAACCCGTCAACTGGCCGTCGAGCTGATCGCCAGCAATAGTCTTTATGGTCTGGCTCATACGTACCTTGGTTACCCTATGGTATGGCAAGCCAAAGAATTGGTGCAAAACGGCACTTTGGGCACTATCCGTAAAATTTTTGTCGAATATCCACAAGGCTGGCTGACTGAAGATTTAGAAAGCAGTCAGAACAAACAAGCCAGCTGGCGCACTGACCCGGCTCAGGCCGGTGCCAGTGGCTGTATGGCCGACATTGGTACTCATGCTTTTGGTATGGCGGAGTTTATCAGTGGCCAGCATATCACTGAACTTTGTGCCGAACTCAAAAGCCATGTAGCGGGTCGTCGTCTGGATGATGATGGCGCAGCTTTATTCCGCACCGACGGCGGTGCCAGTGGTGTATTAATGGCCAGTCAGATTTGTGCCGGTGAAGAAAACGCGCTGAAGATCCGTATTTATGGCGATAAAGCCGGGCTCGAATGGCACCAGATGGAACCTAATACGCTGCTGGTGAAACCTCATGGCGCTCCTGTGCAGGTGTTAAGGGCTGGTGCTGGTCAGCCGGGTTTAGGTGCTGAAGCTTCGCGTCGTTGCCGTTTACCTGCAGGTCACCCTGAGGGCTATCTGGAAGCTATGGGGAATTTATACCGGGATTTTGCTGCTGCTATTCGCAAAGGCGAGCGTGGCACTCCAACAGGTGTGCCTGGCATTAAAGCCGGTATGAGGGGGATGGCATTTATTGAAACTGTCAGCAGTAGTCAGCACAGCAACGAAAAATGGCTGTCCGTGCCTGCTATTGATTAAAGCTGCAGCATTCCACTTTTTGATTAGCCAGCACGCTGGCTCAAGGATTACAGATGAGTAAAATCAAGGGGCCAGCCATATTTCTGGCTCAGTTTATGGGTGATGAAGCACCTTTTAATCACGTGGTCAGTATGGCGAAATGGGCTGCTGACTTAGGCTACAAAGGCATTCAGGTGCCCACCAATAACCCGGCTTTTTTTGATCTGGAACTTGCCGCCAGCAGTCAGGCCTATTGTGATGATATTCAGGCAAAGTGCCGCGCCGCTGGTGTTGAAATCACAGAATTGTCTACTCACTTGCAGGGCCAGTTAGTGGCTGTGCATCCGGCTTATGATGAGCTGTTTGATAACTTCGCACCTGAAGCTTTAAGAGGTAAACCCGCAGAGCGCACCGAATGGGCTGTGAAGCAGTTAAAACTGGCCGCTAAAGCCAGTCAGAATTTAGGCTTAACAGCTCATGTGACTTTTTCCGGCGCTTTACTCTGGCATTTGGTGTATCCCTGGCCGCAGCGTCCTGCAGGTTTAGTGGAGCAGGGCTTTGCTGAACTGGCTAAACGCTGGTTACCTATTCTTGATGCCTTTGACGAAGCTGGTGTGGATCTGTGTTACGAAATTCATCCGGGCGAAGATTTACACGACGGTGCGACCTTTGAGCTGTTTTTAGACGCGACCAACCAGCATCCGCGAGCCAATATTTTATTTGACCCCAGTCACTTTGTGCTGCAACAGCTGGATTATTTAGATTTTATCGACCGCTACCACAGCAGAATCAAAATGTTTCATGTCAAAGATGCTGAGTTCCGTCCAAACGGCCGCAGCGGTGTCTATGGCGGTTATCAGAACTGGGTCAACAGACCGGGGCGTTTCCGTTCTTTAGGTGATGGTCAGGTTGATTTTAAAGGCATTTTCAGCAAGTTAACTCAGTACGATTTCGACGGCTGGGCCGTGCTGGAATGGGAATGTTGTTTAAAAGATTCAAATCAGGGCGCACGCGAGGGGGCTCCATTTATCGCGTCTCATCTGATTGAAAAAGCGGGCAGAGCTTTTGATGACTTTGCCGGAGCAAAAACAGACGAGGCACGTAACCGCCGGATTTTGGGGTTAAAGCCTTAGTCGCATAAAAATAATATTTCAAACCCAAAATCATTGATGAAGCAGCCAACACCTCTGCAGCTTTAAGGATAAAGGGTACAACGGGGAAGACGATGAACAGTATAAAAATACGCTTATGCAGCATGATGTTTTTGCAGTTTTTTATCTGGGGTGGCTGGTTTGTCACTTTAGGTACCTTTTTAAGTCAGAACCTGCAGGCCACAGGCCCACAAACTGGCATGGCGTTTTCAACTCAGTCCTGGGGGGCCATTATTGCGCCCTTTATCGTCGGTTTAATAGCCGACCGTTTTTTTAATGCTGAACGTTTATTGGGTATTTTGCACCTTGTCGGCGCTGTACTGATGTACCTGATGTATCAGGCCACAGATTTTACGACTTTTTACCCGCTGGTTTTAGGCTACATGCTGGCCTATATGCCAACCCTGGCGCTGGTAAACTCAGTGTCTTTTGGTCAGTTAAAACAACCTGAACTGGAGTTTGGTCAAATCCGCGTTTGGGGCACTATTGGCTGGATAGCGGCGGGTTTAGTCATCAGTTACGCCTTTGGTTGGGATGCACAGCAGGCTATCGCTGATGGCGCGCTGAAAAATACCTTCCTGATGTGTGCTGTGGCCTCTCTGGCTTTGGGTCTGTACAGCTTTACCTTGCCCGCCACTCCTCCGGCAGGTCGTGGTCAGGAGCTGAAATTAGGTGAGCTGTTAGGACTGGATGCACTGGCTCTGTTAAAAGACCGTAACTTCGCTTTGTTCTTTTTAGCCTCTGTGTTGATTTGTATTCCGCTGGCTTTTTATTACCAGAATGCCAACCCTTTCCTGACCGGTATAGGTGTTGAAAATGCCACAGGCAAAATGACCTTAGGTCAGGTGTCTGAAGTGTTATTTATGCTGGCCTTGCCACTCTTTCTGAATCGTTTTGGTATTCGCTGGACCTTATTATTAGGTATGGCGGCCTGGGTCTTACGTTATGTGCTGTTTGCCTATGGTGATGCAGGTCAGGGTCTGTGGTTACTGGTGATAGGTATAGCGCTGCACGGTATTTGTTATGACTTCTTTTTTGTCTCTGGTCAGATTTACACCAACAGCAAAGCAGGTGTGAAAATCCGCAGTGCGGCTCAGGGGCTGATCACCCTGGCCACTTACGGTGTAGGTATGCTGATTGGCTTTAGTGTGGCAGGCCAAATCACACAAGCTTACACCGCAGAGGTTACAGACTGGAGTTCAGTCTGGTTATTCCCTGCTGCTTTTGCCGGAGTTGTGCTGGTGCTCTTTGCGCTGATTTTCAAAAATGAGCCACTGCAGCACACAGAGGACAAACAGCCATGAAGCCGCAGCTGCCGCGTCGTGAGTTGTTAAAACAACTGGCTGCAGGTGCTGCCGGCCTGTCAGTGCTGGGCTCTGGTTTATTACTGTCTGGTGCTGCAGCTGCGGCACCGGCGACAGGTGGTGCGCTCAAAGGCAATATCCGTCACTCGGTCAGTCGCTGGACTTATGGTGATTTATCCATTGAAGAGCTGTGTCTGCTGGTGAAGTCGCTGGGGTTTTCCGCCATAGATTTAGTCGGACCTGAAGATTGGCCGACGTTAAAAAAACATGGGGTAGACAGCTCTATGTGCAATGGCGCTGAGCTGAATCTGACCGATGGCTGGTCAGATCCTAAGTTTCATCCAGAGCTGATTAAACGCTACTTAACACATATCGATCT
>CAMLSF010000116.1 GCA_946482615.1 uncultured Chromatiaceae bacterium
ACTCGTCTGGGACTATGTTCTCTTTTGTTTAGCTGAACGGAACACAGTTCAGCTAACTGAGTACAGAGCTATACAAACTTTACTTTCAGAGCCACAGAACTCCTTCAGCAACACTATATCCGGATTTTTTATAATGAATAGTTACGCGAAACCAAAGGCCTGCTTTTCGGGTTACGCGAAACCAGCCGCTTCAGCCACAACATAGCGTCATCGACATAGCTGTACAGCACAGGGATCATCAGCACACTCAAGAAGGTCGAGGTAATAAGGCCACCAATCACCACTATGGCCATAGGGGCGCGGAAGCTGGGGTCACCGCCCATGCCCAGGGCTATTGGCAGCATGCCAACGCCCATAGCCACTGTGGTCATTACTATGGGCCTGACTCTTTTACGACAGGCGTCCAGTATGGCGTCCTGCTGGCTGAGCTGATGTTCGCTGCGGGCAAGAATGATGTAATCAATCAGCAGAATAGAGTTTTTGGTGGCTATGCCCATCAGCATAATCAGGCCTATCATGGCGGGCAGTGACAAAGTGGACCCTGTGATAAACAGCGCCAGAAAAGCGCCTGGTACAGAGAGCACCAAAGCGCTCAGTATGGTCAGGGGCTGAAACATATCTTTAAGTAAAAGCACCAACACCAGATAAATACAAAACACGCCGGTCAGCATGGCAATGGTAAAACCTGTGGCTAATTCGCCCATCATTTCAGCGTCACCCAGCGCATTTTGCGATATGCCATCCGGCATGTTTTTAACACTGGGCAGCGCCAGAATAGCCTGTTCAACCTCACCCAAAGGCCGGTTGTTCAGCTCCACTTCAAAGCTGATATTACGCATCCGGTTAAATCTGGAAATTTGCGAAGGGCCACTGCTCAGCTGCAGAGTTGCCACATGTTCAAGAGCTACAGCACCACGGGCACCGGGAACGGGTAAACGTCTGAGGCTGTCAAAGTCGGCGCGGGCTGCATCATTCAGTCGTACCAGAACAGGGATCTGGCGTTTGCTTAAATCCAGTTTGGCTAAATTCTGATCGTAATCACCCGCTGTAGCTATCCGCAGCGTATCGGCAATAGCAAAGGTTGTGACTCCTAAATCCGCCGCTTTGGCAAAGTCAGGCCGGATAATAAGCTCAGGCCGCACTAAGCTGGCGCTGGAAATCACAGCGCCAATACCGGCAATAGAGCGCAGCTCAGCTTCCACTTTCAGTGCATGTTGTTCCAGCAGACGACTGTCCTCACTGGCCAGCACCAGCTCATAGTTGTCGCCTGAGCCCATACCCACTTTGATACGGGCGCCCGGCAGCACTGCCAGCAAGTCACGCAACTGCTGGTCAATCTGTTGTTTATGTAAGCCCGGACGTTCGCTGCGATGGCGGAGTGTTAACGTCAGCACTGCTGTGCCAACACCAGAGGCTGAAGCACCTTCTTCATCGTCTTCACCAGCGCTGCCGCTGCCTATAGCTGTGTATACCTGTGTCACCTGCGGGTGTCCGGCAACAAGATGGCGGGCTTGTTCGGCAAGCAGGATGCTGTCCTGCAAAGTGCTGCCGGGCTGCAGGCTAAGCCTTATCTGGGTTTGTTGCTGATCATCCGCCGGCATAAAATCTCCCGGCAGTTGGCTGGCCAGCAATAAACCAGCGCAAAAAAATGCCAGAGCGGCACAAGCTGTTATGGCTCTGTGCGCTAAACACCAGTGCATCAGTGTCAGGTAATAGCGGATCCAGCCGGGTTCTGGTTTTACCTGAGACGAAGGGGTTTTTAGCAGGTAGGCCGCCATCATGGGCGTTAACAAGCGGGCAACCAGCAGGGAAAACAATACGGCCACTGCAGCTGTCCAGCCAAACTGCACAAAAAACTTCCCTATCACGCCACTCATAAAAGCGGTTGGCAGAAATACGGCGACCAGCGTAAAAGTGGTGGCAATCACAGCTAAGCCTATTTCATCGGCCGCTTCCATCGCCGCCTGAAAAGGCCGTTTCCCCATCAGCAAATGCCGTTCTATATTCTCAATTTCAACTATGGCGTCATCCACTAATACGCCAATGACCAAAGACAAAGACAGCAAGGTGACGGTATTGAGGCTAAAGCCCATCAGATGCATCAGAGCAAAAGTTGGGATCACCGACAAAGGCAAAGCTGTGGCTGCAATAAAAGTCGCCCGCCAGTCGCGCAAAAACAGAAAAACCACTATCACAGCCAGCAAAGCGCCTTCGTACAACAGCTGCATCGAGCCCTGATAGTTTTCAGTGACAGGGTCAATCAGGTTAAAAACCTCTGTGATCTGAAGATCGGGTTTTTGTTGCCTGAGCTGTTCTAACGCCGCCCGAACCCCTTGTGCCACTTCAAGTTCGCCATAACCCAAAGCTCTGACAATTTCAAAAGCGACCACAGCTTTGCCGTCTAAAAAAGCGGCAGAGCGGGGCTCTGACACAGTGTCTGTAACCTGCGCGACCTGATCCAGACGAATACGGCGGCCATCGCTTAAGCTCAAGTCCAAAGCGGCGATTTCTGCGGCTGTACCTACAGTGGCAATGGTGCGCACCCATTGTTCCATGCCACCAAAGCTGGTGCGGCCACCTGAGCCTTGTTGCTGAATTTGCCGCAGCTGACGCGAAATATCAGCGGCAGTGGTATCAAAAGCCCGCAGTTTGTCCGGGTCGAGATCCACCCGGATTTCACGGCTGACTCCACCAACCCGGCTGACAGCGCCGACACCCCGGACAGCCAGCAAGCTTTTACTGATGTCATTATCGACAAACCAGGACAAAGCTTCTGCGTCCAGCTGCGCCGAGGCAATGCTGTAAGTCAGAATGGGCGAGCCGGACAGCTGCTCTTTTTTAATCACAGGGTCACGTAAATCGGCAGGCAGGTCGGCGCGGACCCGGGCTACTGCATCACGCACATCATCCAAAGCCTGCTGTATGGGCCGCTCCAGTCTGAATTCAATACTTAAACTGGCTTCACCATCGCTCAGGTTGGTGTAGATATGCCGGACCCCTTGCACTGTCGCCAGCGCATTTTCCAGCTTGCGTGCAACCTCTGTTTCGAGCTGAGAAGGGGAAGCGCCGGGCAAGGAGGCTGTCACTGTAACAGTCGGCAGTTCAAGATCAGGTAAGTCCTGCACTTTCATGGCGTTAAAGCTGAGCAAACCTGCAAGGGTCAATAAAATAAACAGCACAATGGCTGGTGCCGGGGTAGCTATGGCCCAGCGCGATAGATTCAGATTCATCTGCTTGTCCTGTTACATCATGGGACCGGAATCGGCACCGGGGTAAGGGGGTAATGCGTCTGCAGCAGGCTGCTGTTCCGTGATCACTCTGACTAAATCACCTTCACCGAGGAAAGCACCACCTGTGCTGACCAGTTGGTCCGACAGCTGTAAGCCACTGCGGATCTCAATCCGGTCTGCAGTGCGCCGGCCTGTGCTGACTTTGGTCTGCAGCACTCTGGAATCCGCTGTTATCCGCAGCACATAACTAAAACCGTCCCGTATTTGCACTGCGCTAAGCGGCACAGTCATCACTTCAGTGGACCCCAGTTCAAAACTGCCTCCGGCGAACATACCGGCCCGTGCAGAGCCTGTGTTTAACAAATCGACATAAACCACCGCATTGCGGCTTTGAGTATCCACAACCGGAGACAAGGCCCGTACCACGCCCTGAATACTGCTGCCATCTGTTAAGGTGATGCGGGCTTTCAGGCCGGGTTTAAGCCGGGCCAGATGGTCGGACGATACTTCGGCGCGCCATTCCAGCCGGCCAAATCTGATCAGCCGGAATAACTCCTGACCTGCAGGCAATACAGCACCGACTGTGGCGGTTCTGGCAGAGATAATGCCCTGATCCGGCGCTAACACACGGCTTTGCGCCAGCCGTAGTCGCTGGGTTTTGACTCTGGCGTTGCTGGCATCCAGCCTGGCTTTGGCTGATTCTGCCGCTGTGATGTAACGCTGAATTTGCTGAGCGGACAAAGCGCCACTGGCTTTGAGTTGTTTGACTCTGGTTAAATCCGCCTGAGCTTCACTGTACAAGGCGGCCGCTTCTGCCTGATCGGCCCGGCTCAGATCCAGTTCAGCCTCCAGCGGAGCTGAGGCAAAACTGGCTAACAACTGGCCTTTAACAACGCTATCCCCAACATTGACCCTGACTTCGCTCAGGCGCAAGCCATCGGCTTCAGTGCCAATACTGGCTTCCTGCCAGGCCAACACATTGCCATGCGCACTAACGCTGTCCGTCATTTCCGACAGCTGTGGAGTTATAGCTGTGACTGCAAGTACGGGTTTTTCTGCACCCAGGGTTGAGTCTGCTGCGTTGGCATTGAGCGAAGAACCGCTTTCCTGACCATACAGGGCTATGCCAAGCGCAGCGGCCGCTACAACAAGGCCTGAACTTAGTGTCAGTTTGTGTTTTATGCCTGCCATGCTGTCGCTCCCTGGTCAGAATAAAGGCAGCAAAGGGCTGAGAGTCTGTGGTGATTGATCTGATGTAAAAGCATCTGTTGGCCTCATCCAAAATGTGGTGATGCCGAACTATCGGATGCAATAGCTTTCAGGACACTTACGAAAGGCAGTAAAAAAGAAAAATAAAAACTAACTGTTTTGTAAGTGTCGGGTAAGTCAGAAGGCTGATGATGAAGTGGTTTTATTGACCATCATCCGAAAAGGAAACTTTTATGTCATCACCTTTGTATAACGCTGAACACGGTTTTGTCAGACGCGGCCTGGTTGCGGCCATAGCTTTGTGTTGTCTCCCTCTGGCCGCCCAAGAGTCTGAAGCTGAGCAGGGATCGTCCTGGGGCCTGGGCGTAGGTCTGGTGTCCAGCCAAAAGGCCTATACCGATATGGACAGGGATAGCAGTGTCATTCCTTTTATTTCCTATCAGAATGAGTATATTGAGCTGCTGGGTCCTAATTTGAAGTATAAATTGCCGGGTCTGGAGCTGAATGACAGCAACAAATTCAACTTCAGTCTGGTTGGCGAATATGATTTTTCTGATAATGATCCGGACGAAACCCCAATTCTTAATGGCATGGAAGAGCGTAAAGGCGGTTTTTGGGCTGGTGCTCAGATAGAATGGCAAAATCCTGTTGTGACTATCAGCCTGGAGTGGTTAAGCGAAGTGTCAGGCGACAGCGATGGTTCAGTGATCAATCTCGGGATTGAACGTACCTGGGAAATCGCTGAGCGTTTTATGCTGACGCCCCGGCTGGTGTTAAGCCAGGTCGATAAAAATTATGTGGATTATTACTATGGAGTCCGCGCTGACGAAGTCAGAAGCGACAGGGCCTTTTATCAGGGCGAAGCTGGTCTGAATACTGAAATTGGAGTACGTGCTCTGTACAGGCTTGATCAAAACCAGATGCTGATGCTGGATCTTGCTGTCACCAGTCTTGCCAGTGAAATTAAGGACAGCCCGCTGGTCGACAGTTCAACAGAAAGCCGGGTCATACTTGGCTACATTTATCGTTTCTGAAGCATCCGTTTCTGATGAACCGCATCCTTTTGCTTGAAGATCATAAACGCCTGTCTCTGCTGATCAGCAAGGGACTGGCACCTGCCGGCATAGTGGTCGATACGTTCGAACGTATTGATCACGCCTGGCAGGCGTTGCAACACATGCCTTATCAGGCCATGGTGCTGGACAGAGGAGTGCCGGACGGCGATGGTCTGCAGTTACTGCAACGGCTGCGTGATGCTGGCAACAATATCCCTTGTCTGGTACTGACCGCCCGTAATGCCTTACACGACAGAGTGAATGGCTTAGAAGCTGGCGCTGATGATTACCTGTCCAAACCTTTTGCAATGGAAGAGATGGTGGCCCGGGTCAAAGCCTTGCTAAGGCGGCCGGTCGAACGCCAGTCTTTGGATCCATGTTTCGGTGATCTATTGCTACAACCTGCATCAAATCTGATTTGGTGTGCTGAAAAAAGCCAGCTGTTGTCTCAGGCTGAAATGCAGGTGTTGTTTGTGCTGATGCGAAAAGCCGGTGAAACGGTTCGGCATCATCTGCTGGAAGCCGCAGCCTGGGGTTTAACTGAAGCTGTCACCCCCAATGCGCTGGATGTGGTATTACACCGGATCCGGAAAAAATTAGTCGCTATTGGCTCGCGCCACCAGATCATCAATGTCAGAGGAGTAGGTTATGCGCTTATTGAGCCCAAAATACAGAAGTAGCTCAGGTGTCAGAGGAGGGAACTGATGCGCCTGTTGAGCCGGATACACCGAAATAGCATCAGCGTTAAAATGCAGCTGGCTTATGTGGCTGGCATGTTTCTGAGTGTCAGTCTGATTGCTTTGGTGGTGTTAGTTGCCCTTAGCGTTCAGAACAATATTTTGTCAGAAAACGACATCAACGATTTTTCAGCCGAATTAGCCGAACATCTGCAGTTTAATGCAGAAGGTTTACCTGTTCATGTGGCTGACGAAGAGTACCTTTGGTTGTTTGAGAGCCTGTACAGCGAAATAGCGTTCAGAGTACTGGATCAGAACAGGCAGGTGGCGCTGGCGTCTAAAGCCGCGCCGGAGTTTTGGTCCGCTGTAGAGCAGTTGCCACTCAAAGCCGGGCCCTTCGAGTTTGAGCAAAATGGCATCATGATGGACGCCGCCACCGGCGTCAGAGTCCATAATGGCAAAACCTGGTTTTTTCAGGTGGCGGTCAGCCGGCGTTTTATGTTTTTTGCCCACAATACTTTTGCCTTACGTTTTATCGAAGACGGCCTGATTTTATTGTCCTTAGTGCTGTTTTTTGTGTTTGGTGCCTGTGTGCATTTTGCTTTGGGGTATACCTTAAAACCTTTGCACAAGCTGTCGCAGGCTGCGGCCCTGATTTCTCCCCGTTCTTTGCAGGAGCGTTTACAGACCGATCATGTACCGACCGAAATTGCCCCTTTGGTCCAGAGTTTTAATATAGCCCTGGACAGGCTGGAGCGGGGTTATCGTTTGCAGCAGGAGTTTTTAGCCACAGCGGCCCATGAGCTGAAAACACCATTGGCGCTGATCCGCGCTCAGCTGGAATTGATGCAGGAAAATGAAGAGCGTGACTGGTTACTCAGTGACGTGAAATATATGTCCCGTCAGGTGCAACAGCTGTTGCTGCTCACTGAAGTCAGCGAAGAACAAAACTATAAATTCAGTGCTGTGGAACCGGCACAAGTATCAGCTGAAGTGCTGTCTTATTTACAACGTATGGCCGATGCCGCAAATGTAAAACTGCTATTTAAGGATAAGAGTCACACTGCGGTCTGGCGGGCGGACAAAGGGGCTTTGTTTACCTTACTGAAAAACCTGGTGGAAAATGCCATTCAGCACGCACCTGCTGGCTCAGAAGTGGTGCTGACCTTAGAGGCGGATCATCTGACAGTGCGGGACTTTGGTCCCGGTGTGGCAGAGCACGAACTGCCTCAGCTTTTTAACCGTTTCTGGCGGGGCGAACACAGGCGCGACATAGGCGCAGGCCTTGGTTTAGCTATTTGTCAGGAAATTGCTGTGACTCATCAGTGGGGTTTGTCTGCATCCAGAGCTGAGCCCGGACTTTTATTTCGCTTATCGACACGGTGAATTGCATCCATTGACCAGATCTTTAGCACCAGAGTGCATGATGATGGCATCACAGAGTAGTTTGACAGCCCGGTGCCGACGCGCTTCTGTGCCGATCAACAGAGTCTGAAAATACCGGACAGTAAAAAGATCTTTGGACAGCCTTAGGGTGAAGGTATAAAGTTGCCTGAGTTGGAATTGTAAAGTTTTGTCAGGCAGTTCCGTAACTTATGACGATTTATTGAAGTCTGTATTGCAGATTGGATGCTATGGCGGTTAAAAAACCTACGATCAAAGATGTGGCTCGTTTAGCTGGCGTTTCCTTCAAAAGCGTATCCAGAGTGGTGAATAACGAAGCCTGGGTCAGCGATGACGTCAGAAGCCGGGTTCAGGCTGTGATAGAGCAGCTGAATTACCAGCCGAACCGCACAGCCCGGCTGATGCGCACTGCGCCATTTTCTTTGGCTTTTGTCTACGACAATCCAAACAGTCACTATGTGATTGAAATGCAAAACGGCATTTTGTCCGAGTGTCGTAAAAAAGGTTTTGAGCTGGTGATCCATCCAACGGATTCTGGCTCGGAGCAGGTCAGGCAAGAACTGACCAGCATGATAGGAACCAACCAGGTCGGTGGGGTGATACTGACGCCGCCTTTATCTGAAAGCACAGAGCTGGTGCAGCAATTGCTGGAGCAGGAAGCCAAAGTGGTTCGTATTGTGTCCGGCGCTGAACCGCCGGACGAACTCTGCCCAACCATTTATGTTGACGATGAGCAGGCCGGGCAGGCCATCACCAGGCATCTGCTGGAGCAGGGGCATCAGCGTATCGCTTTTTTGGGTTACCATAAGGACCACAAATCCTCTTTAGGCCGTTACCGTGGTTATTGTGCCGCGTTAAAACAGGCGGGCCTGGACCTGCAGCAGGATCTGGTGATTTCAGGCAACTTCACCTTTGATTCAGGTGTGCAGATGACAGAACAGCTGTTGCAGCAACACCAGGCCACAGCAATTTTTGGTTGTAACGATGAAATTGCAGCAGGGGCGCTCTATGTGGCCCGTAAACGTGAACTGAGGGTTCCGCAGGATTTATCTATAGTAGGTTTTGAAAACAGTCCCTTCTCCCGCCAGACCTGGCCAGGTCTGACCACAGTCCATCAACCTAACGCAGAAATAGCTGCTACTGCGGCTTCTATGCTGATTGCTTTGATGCTTGAACCAGAACAACCTCCTGTCCATTTTGGCTTTAAATTAGAGCTTGTGATCAGAGATTCAGTCGCTACTCCGCTATAAATTTATTGTTAATCAATGATTTAAAATCTTTGTCAACGTTGTCAGATTTTTTATTGACAACGTTGACAGGTGGGTGCTAACTTAAATTCTGAGTGATGAATAAATCACCGATCAGAAAGTTCCGGACCACTGGGAAGACGATCACAAAAATAATGATTGGCAACAAAGAGAGCACAGGCATGAACAGGTTGAATCAACACAGTTTTGGAAAAAAGACAGTACTCGCTTCTGTACTGGCGACTTTATTTGTACCAGCTGCAACTTATGCGCAGGACAAAGCGGCTGACGAAGAAAATGTCGAAGTGATACAGGTCAGTTTCCGCGGCAGTCTGGCGGCGGCCGCAGATATCAAACGTCAGGACACCAAAGTCACTGATGCTATTACCACTGAAGATATCGGCAAATTCCCCAGCGAAAACATAGCCGAAGCTATACAGCGTATCCCAGGCGTGCAAATTTCTAACGTCAACGGTCGTGGTTCAACCATCAGCGTGCGGGGTTTAGGCTCTCAATACGCCCGCACCACCTTAAATGGCCAGACCATGGCCAGTGCAGATTTCACCAGCGGTTTTCGTTTTGACATTATTCAGACTGAACTGGCATCCACTATTGAAGTGATCAAATCGCCAACCGCCAATATGGATGCAGGTGGTTTATCCGGCACCATTAATATTGATACAGCGTCGCCTTTGTCTTTTAGCGAACGCAAAATTTTATTATCAGGCAAAGGCCAGTACTCAGAGTTTTCGCCAACGGACGACATTACTCCGAAAGCCAACGCCACTTACATCGACCAGTTTGCCAACGGCACTGTGGGGGTGTTGCTGAACTTTGGTTATCAGGAGCTGGATGACAGGGTAGATAACTTCTGGATGGACCGCTGGTTTGTTGACTCAGCCACTGATGAAGTGACACCACGCCGGCCACGTTACCGCCGTATCGACAGGGAAACAGAGCGTGAACTTTTTAACGGCACTGTGCAGTGGAAACCCACCAGCGCCTTTGAAGCCAAACTGACTACAGTGTATGCCGGCGACGACACCAAACAGGATTTAAATCAGCAGGTATTTTTGTTTAACGCCAACCAGATCACCCGTTTAGGTGATGCGGTCAATGGGGTTTATAACAGTATTCAGATCGACAACTTCACCACTGAAAATAACCGTCAGCTGGAAGATAAAGACGCCACCTCAGAAGCTTATACCCTGGAGCTGGATTACGACTGGCAAGACTGGACCTTCAGCAGTGTGATGCATTACACCGCAGGTGAAGCAAATCACGATGAAGAGGCTGCTATTCTGGCCACAGTGATTTCGCGCGCTACGCTGGATATTTCAGACCCATCCAATATCAGTTTTAATATTGCTGATAATCTGGCAGACCCGGCTTTGTATCCGGCTGTGATGCCACGTAATGAATACCCCAATGGTGCCAGCCGTTTAATGGAATCGGATGAAACTGCAGTGCAGTTTGATGCAGAACGGGGTCTGGAGTGGGGCTGGTTGACCAATGTGGCTGCTGGTGTGAAATACCGGAACGAAACTATGGATCGGGCTGTGTACCGTACCGACAGGGCGGCTATAGGTGATGCCGATCCGGCCGATTTACCTTCGATGGCTGAATATGGTTATCTGGTGTCAGATTTTCTCGATAACCAAATGGACATTCAGCACAGCTGGATAGCACCGAATATTCAGGCTTACCGCGATGCTTTAGTCGCAGAAGGTGTAACTGTGCCTACCTTGTTTGCGGCTCAGTCCAGCTACTCTATTGATCAAAGCATCACTTCTGCTTATCTGATGACAGATTTTGAAACCGAACTAGCTGGTTTGCCTTTGCGCGGTAATATTGGTGGCCGTTATGAGCGCACTGAACGTGATATCAATACCTACATTACAGGCGATACGCATCCGGATAACGAAGAAATTAAGCTGGCGATAGGTGAAACCACTCAAAGCTTTAACTACAACAACTTCCTGCCAAGTGCCAACCTGGTGCTGGAGTTAAACGACGATATGCAGGTGCGTTTAGCTGCAGCTAAAGTGCTGGTGCGTCCTATGTTAACCTCCAATACTCAGTTGGCAGCTTCTGAAACCTCAGCAGCGAACTCTTTTGGTACCCGTACTTATACCATCAATCTGGGCCAACCTGAGCTGGCAGCATTAACCGCCAACCAACTGGATTTAGGCTGGGAGTGGTATTACAGCGAAGGTGATTCTTTTACGGTCAACCTGTTCCAGAAAGACATCAAAAACGGCACTGTCAGCGAGCTGGTCTGCCCGTCGCAGTACAATGGCACTAATCTGAGTATGTCGGGTTCTGACTGTGTCGATAGCGCCGGCAATATTTATGACATCACAGCCATCTACAACGACAGTTCAAAGCTGACCGTCAAAGGTTATGAAGTGGGTTGGAACCAGGGGCTGGATGCCTGGTTACCTGTTGCAGGTTTTGGTTTAAGTTCGAACTACACCCGCATTCTGGTGGATGAAAGTGAAGGTTTTACCTTGACCAACTCTTCTGAACAAACCTGGAATATCACAGGTTACTGGGAAAATGATGACTACAGTGCCCGTGTATCCCTGAATCATCGCAGTCCTTATGTGCAGGACAGCACAGATGCGTTTTTTGCCCGTGAAGGCCGCACTGTGGAAGGTCGCAATCAGATTGACGTCCTGTTAGGCTGGAACATCAGTGAGCAGTGGTCTGTGCGTTTTGGTGCGCTGAACCTTAATGGCAAAGACGAAGAAGCTTACCGTGATGAGCTGACCCGTGCCTGGCAAACCACCAGTGTGATAGGCCGCAGTTATTATCTGGGTGTGAACTTCAGCCTGTAAGTAGTGCAGCAGGGGCCGGGCTGATGCCGGCTCCTGACTGAGCACATGATTAGAAGGACAATTCCATGTATTCGTTTCGTCTTCGTGTTGCCGCCTGCTGTGTGGTGACAGCTCTGCTGGGTGCTTGTTCACCGGCTCAATCGCCACAGCAAAACCAAACTGCGGTGACTGCAGTAAAAGCCAGCCCTGCTGAAACTGCTGATGTGGCTGCTGTACGGCAGTTATTTGAGCGTGTTGTAGGTCACGCAGTGCCTCAAGTGCATTTTAGTCTGCACCAAGACGACTTGCCTGACTGGTATCAGGTGGAAGCGCGGGATGGCCGGCTTTATGTCAGTGCCAATGCGCTGACGGCTTTAAGTTACGGTACTTATGAATATTTACGCCAAATTGG
>CAMLSF010000117.1 GCA_946482615.1 uncultured Chromatiaceae bacterium
TGGCACCAGCCTCTGCAAGAGTTTTCACCACTGCAGCGCCAAGGCCCAGGGTGCCTCCGGTAACAACGGCCCGCAGGCCATTCAGATGAAGATCAAAGCTCATAATGTTATCTCCAGGCTAGCAATCAGGCCGCGTTCAAGGCGGAAGCGATAGGACAGAACGATCGGGCTGCCAGGGAAGTTGCCAGTGACGTTGGCGCGGACCAGCTGGAAGCCATCCTCCTGCTCAATAGCAAAGGGCACGCTCGTCGCCTTGTATTTGGCCGATGCCTCAGCCATAAAGGTCTTGATGGCGTTGATCCCTGTGTAGGTATGACCGACATCCTTCATAACGGCTTGCGCCGTGAAGCAATGCGCCAAGGCTTCAGGCTTGTGTTCAGCTGCGAAATACGCAGCAATGGGTTCGGGCAAAGTTAAAGCAGACATGATGAACTCCTTAGTTGGGACAGTTCACACTATGCGCCCTTGCATTACCTTAGTGAATACAGCACAATCAGGATGGGTTATGTAGGAAATAATATATAATGCGTGGATCCGATTTTGCTGAGCTTAAGGCCTTTGTCGCTGTCGTAGAGCGTCAGAGCTTTGCCAGGGCTGCAGAGCACCTGGGCCTGTCACCCTCAGCTCTTAGTCAGACCATCCGACAGCTGGAAGGCCGCATAGGCGCTCGTCTTCTGAATCGTACCACCCGAAGTGTTGCCCCCTCGGCCAGTGGCGAGCAGCTTTATATGCGTATAGCTCCATTGTTTCGGGAAATAACAAATGCTGTTGCTGATGTCAGTGAAGCTACGGGACAGGTCAGCGGCACACTTCGTATCAACACGCTGGGGATAGCTGCAAGAACTATCATTGCGCCCAGGCTTGCACGCTTCCATCAAGTACACCCTGAGGTGATTCTCGATATTGTTGTCGACGACTCACTGACTGATATTGTTGCTGGCCGCTTTGATGCGGGCATTCGTGTTGGAGGAAAGCTGGAGAAAGATATGGTTGCAGTCCGGCTCACACCAGATCTGAACATGGTTGCTGTAGCATCCCCGGACTACCTGGCGCGTTGGGGCACACCGAAATCACCTGCCGAATTACATCAGCATCAATGCATTAACTGGCGGCTACAAATGGACGGCAGGCATTACCGCTGGGAATTTCATAAACAAGGACAACGACTGGAAATCGCGGTGGAAGGCCCTGTTGTGACCAATCATGCCGACATCGGCATTGCTGCTGCACTAAACGGGCTCGGCATCGCCTATCACTTTGAGCGGGATGGCGTGGCTGAGCTTTTGGCACAGGGCCTGTTGGTTCAGGTCCTCGCGGACTGGTCTATTTCCCGCCCCGGGCTCTTCCTCTACTATCCGAGCAGACAACATAGACCGGCCTTGCTCGGTGCCTTTATCGACTGTCTATTGGATAGAAAACCCTTCGATCAACTTTAGACTCCGGGTGGTTTTACACTCACTTCGTGCCCGCGCTGGGCCAGCCTTAAGCTTTTAAAAAATGCGTCCTGCACTTTCTTGATATTGATACCAAAAGGGCGGGTACAAAACCCGCCCCACTATTTCCCTATAAATCCACACCCAACCAGGCCTTATGCATAGCTTTTTGCTCTCGGCCCGGTTTCGCAACAGGCACAACTTTGCCTGCTCCTTTGGCCTGATCAGCCAACAACAGCGGCTGATGCTGTAATCGGCCCTGGCGGAAGTAACTGATTTGCACTTTGTCGCCCGCTTTGAAATCTTTTAAGCGCTCAGCCAAATCGGCTTTTAGTTGTAAAGAGTTAACTGCCACTATCAAATCTTCAGAGGTAAAACCTGCCTTCCAGGCCGGACTGTCACGTTCTACCTTTTTAACCAGCGCAAAACCTGCTTTGTTTTCAGCTGTGACACCAGAAAAAACTTCACGTTCTTTAGCTTGTTGCCACTGTAAACCAAAACTGGCTAACAACTTTTCGATGTTAAAGTTCAGTGGCTTTTCAATTTGCTGCTGCCACCATGAGTTTTGATCTTCGCCAGTCAGTTCTGAGGCTATAGCAATCACGTCTTTAGCAGTAAAAGCTGTGGTTTTGCCAAAACGCTGATAGAGCTGATTGTGCAGTTCGCGGTAGCTGGCTTTACGGCCCGACTGTTTTAAAATCAGTTCGTCCATCAGCCAACTGGCGATATAACCTTCAGTGTAAATATTCACACCAAAGTTGGTGCCATGATCACCACCTAAACTGATCCAGCTGTCAAAACTGCTTTCAGATACCGACTGCACCAAACGGCCGGGCGTATGAGCAAACTTATCCAGCCGTTTTGCCAGGTCAGCGTAAAACTCTTCTTTGGTCATTAAACCAGCCCTTAATAACAGCTGATTCTGGAAATAACTGGTGGACCCTTCAGAAATCCACAACAACTTGCTGTAGTTCGGATTCAGATAGTCATAAGGTACTAATTCGGCAGGACGGTAGGCTTTTACGTTCCAGGTATGCACCAACTCGTGAGAAGCCGTACTTAAAAACGCCAGATAGTCTTCTCTTTTGCCGAAGCTAAATCTGTCTCTTTGGATCACTGTAGAATTTAAGTGCTCGGTCGCACCACGGGCACCATCAGTGGCATGCACAATAAAGACATAACGCTGATAAGGATAACCCTGCCAGATGGCGTCGGTTTGCTGCACCAGCTTTTCTAAGTCTTTTTGCATCTGGCTGGCGTTGTAGTTGCCTTCGCCCCAAATCACCAGCTCATAATCACGGCCATCGGCGCTAAAAGTTAAATGCTGATTTATACCGGTCTCAATAGGAGAATCCGCCAACACATCATAATTTGCCGCAACAAACTGATGTTCGTTATCGCCTTTGTTCATACCGGAAAACGAGCGCCAGCCCTTTGGAACGTGTAACTGCACTTTTACCGCTTCAGATTTTTGCTGATGGCTGAACATCAAAAATGCGCTGGAGTTGATATAGGCATGGGTTTCATCAATATGGCGGGTGCGTTCCCCAAGTTCATTGGCGTAGACAGTATACTGCACTATGACTTTGCCAGTGCTTACAGGCTCTAATGTCCAGCTGCTTTTTTCGGTCTTTTGCCAGTTGATCGCTTTACCCTGTGCATCCATAGCACTAAAACCAGTCACACCTTTGGCTAAATCCAGAATTTGATATTTGCCACTGCGCCAGGCTGGCAGCATTAAAGTCAGAGGTTTTGCCTCTGTCACCTGAAACTCAGCACGAACTTGTGCCAGATGATGTTGTGGTTCAGTGATACTAATTTGGTAGTTCACCTCCGCCCAGCTGGATGCCGATCCGCTTATTATGATCAACGCAAAAAAAACTTTCAGAAATTTCACGCCATTACCTCCAAAACCAAAAATGAAAAACAACCATAATTTCAAACAAATAGCGAACAAAACTCTGTAAGCAGTTAAATTTAAGCGATCAAATTTCTGTAACTCATTTCGTACTATTACATTTTAACTTTTACTTTCCGATCAAATTCTGTTCTAATGCATAGCGTCCTGACAGGGACACTCTTATTAACTTCAGACTCTAAGTGAACAAAGATGAACTATCTGACCTCTGCTGAAGAACAAAGCTGGTTACCTTACTATTTAACCAAAAAGTAACCACAAAAAAATACCCTACATAATTGCTGATCTAAAGCGGACTTTTTAGTCCGCTTTTTTCATTTCGTACCAGATTCTGCTGTCGCTTTTATCATTATTACAGATATACTTAGGCCAAACCGAGCGGGTTTTGTACCTTGGGAATGATTCTGGTGGCCGAACAGCAAAGTGATGTAAAGCAACAGCTGGCAAATGCAGTTAAAGCACGTAAACAGCTGGAAGATACCTACGAAAGTCAGTTTAAAATCCTGTCTCAATTTGTCTCCAGGCTGTCTCTGGCCTGTAAAGGTATAGATATTGAACTGGATAATAAGCTTGCCCGCCTGCGTCAGGAGTTTGCCAGGGGCACAGATCTGGAGAAAATCCTGCCTTTAGTAGAAAGCGCCGTTGAAACATTAAAAACTCTGGAATCCCGCCAACAGTCTGATCTGAAAAAAGCACAAAACACCTTAACTGATGCGGGTAAATTACTGCAAAAGCAAAGGGGTTTACCGGATCAATTAAGGCGGGATTTGCGGGATCTGCTAACCAAAGTAGAAGAACCTTCTGCTACTGTGCAGGCATTTTTACCTCATCTGACTCATTTAACAGAGTTGTATCAGGCCGCTTTAGCCACTAAACAGCAAAATGAGCAAGGTGATACGACAGATGACAATAAGTATCAGGCCATTTGCAAGCAAATATCTGTTGAACTGACTAACCTGCTCAGTGAACTGGCCTTTGAAGGTAAATATGGCCAGGATATAGACAAAATCCGTTTAACTTTATTGTCTGATGTCAGTATTGAAGCCCTGCTGGAATCCTGTTTACGCACTATTGAAATTATAATTGCTTCAGTAACAGACGAGCGTCAGTCAGCGCAGCATTTCCTGCTGAAACTCAATGAAGCCCTGACCGGGGTGCAGCAGGCTGTTGTCTCTTCACTGAATACTTCAAACAGCATTAAAGAAAAAATGCTGCTGCTGAACCAGCAAATAGAGCAGCAAATCAACAACTTAACAGCAGATACTAAATCTGCGACTTCGCTTGAACAGCTACAGTCTTTGGTCAGCACTAAACTTGGTGCTATCACTAACTCTTTACGAGAAAAAGAGCAGTTAGAAAAAGACGAGCGTGAGTTAATGCTGACAACATTGCGCCATATGGAATCCCGTCTGGCTGATTTAGAGCAGGAAGCACTGCAATTTAAAAAACGTCTGGCAGAGCAGAAATTCAGAAGCTTACAGGATGCCTTAACAGAGCTGCCAAACAGGGCAGCCTTTGATGAACGTTTTGAGCTGGAAATCCGCCGCGCTCAACGTTATGGTAAACCTCTGGCTATAGCTTTGGCTGATGTGGATCACTTTAAGCAAATCAACGACAACTACGGCCATAGTGCTGGTGATAAAACCTTAAAGGTGATAGCTCAGGCTCTAAAACAGAGCTTACGTGAAACCGACTTTATTGCCCGTTATGGTGGCGAAGAATTTATTATTTTGTTCCCGGAAACACATTTAGCTGAACTTAAACAGCCTTTGAACAATCTGAAAGAAAGGATCAAGAAAATCCCGTTTAAATTCAAAGATCAAAACGTTCCCATTTCAATTTCTTTTGGTGCGACAGAACTTAAAAGCTCCGACAGTAACAGAGCAGCTTTTGACCGTGCAGACGAAGCTTTATATGAAGCTAAACGTGCAGGCAGGGATTTAGTCGTACTGAAAAGCTAAGTAACCTGAATCTGGGATGCACTGCTTGAATAAATTGGTTTATCTATCTGATTTATCAGGTTAAATATAGGGTATTCGACACTCATTATCCCGAGTTCAGATAAAGCTTCGGCCACAAGGCCGGGTCATAAGGAAGTAATCTATGCATGTACAACTGAATCCTCTGGGCGCTATGGCGCTTTTATCTCAACTTGAAGTTGACCGCCTGAAAAATAACACCAGCACTGACGCTTTTACCTTGTTTCGCAATTGTTGCCTTGCAGTACTGAACGTCGGCAGTCACACCGACAGTTCCAGTGAAATTTATGATCAGTTTAAAGACTTTGATGTGAATTTATTGGCCCGTGAACGTGGCATCAAAATTGAGCTGTTTAATCCACCTGAAAGTGCTTTTGTTGACGGTCAGATCATCCGTGGTATTCATGAGCATTTATTTGCAGTACTGCGTGACATTCTGTTTTTCCATACACAGTTGACTCATGCAAACAGGTTAGATTTACAAAAAAGCGATCATATTACTCATACTGTGTACGATATTTTGCGTAACGCCCGTGTGATAGATTCAGCCGTAGAACCTAATATGATTGTCTGCTGGGGTGGCCATTCTATTAATGAAACAGAATACAAATACACCAAAGAAGTAGGTTACCAGTTAGGTTTACGTGGCCTGGATATCTGCACTGGTTGTGGCCCGGGTGCAATGAAAGGCCCCATGAAAGGCGCAACCATTGGCCATGCCAAACAACGTAATACCAAAGGCCGTTATTTAGGTTTAACTGAGCCAAGTATTATTGCCGCTGAGCCACCAAACCCTATAGTCAACGAGCTGGTGATCCTGCCTGATATCGAAAAACGGCTGGAAGCTTTTATCCGTGTAGCCCACGGCATTATTATTTTTCCAGGTGGTGCCGGCACAGCAGAAGAGCTGCTGTATTTACTGGGCATTATGCTGCATGAAAAAAACAAAGATCAGAAGCTGCCGGTGATCCTGACCGGACCACAACAAAGCGCGGCTTATTTTGCTGAACTGGCTAGTTTTATTGAGCAGACCTTAGGTAAAGAAGCGCTGGATTTAATTGAGATCATCATAGATGACCCAGCTGAAGTGGCCCGTCGTCTGAAACAAGGTTGTGCAGAAGTAAGGCAATACCGTAAGAGCTGTGGTGATGCTTACCACTTTAACTGGACCTTACATATAGATCCGGACTTCCAGCATCCATTTGCTCCCACTCACCAGAATATGGCGTCTTTGGATCTGCATCTGGAACAGGATAAAGCCAAATTGGCTGCGCACTTACGTCGGGCTTTTTCCGGCATAGTGGCAGGTAACGTTAAAGACGAAGGGATCAGAGCCATCAAACAACATGGGCCATTTAAGCTATCAGGTGAGCCGGCCTTAATGAACCTGATGGATAAGTTGCTGCAGGCTTTTGTTGCTCAGGGCAGGATGAAGTTACCTGGTTCGAAGTATGAGCCTTGTTATCAAATTCTGAACTGATATGGCGCATTTGTTACTACTCGACGGACTCAACTTAGTCCGTCGTTTATACGCTGCACAGGAAAGACCTTTTCATAACTCCCCTGCTCCATACAGTGAAGCTACAGGCCAGCAACTGCTGCACAATACAGCAGAACAATTACAACAAATTGTGCTCAGGCTGACGCGGCAATTTAAGCCCAGCCATGCGCTGGCTGTATTTGAAACCACTCACCTGAACTGGCGCACCAAGCTCTATCCGGCCTACAAAGCAGACAGATTGCCTATGCCTGAGCATTTGCAAATAGCTTTACCTCTACTGAAACAAAAGTTGGCTGATGTAGGTATCCAAAGCTTTCAGATGCCGGCTCAGGAAGCAGATGATGTAATTGCAAGCTTAGCCATCACTATGCGTCACCATCAGCAGCAAGTGACTATAGTCTCGACAGATAAAGGCTATTTACCTTTATTGGCTGAAGGAGTGGCAGTGTACGATCATTTTAACCGCCAGCAACACAGCAGTGAGACAGTACTGCAGAAGTTTGGCGTATTACCAGAGCAGTTAGTCCGATATTGGAGCCTGGTCGGTGATAAAACGAATAACATTAGTGGTCTGGCAGGGATAGGGCCAAAAACGGCTGCTGAACTGTTAAAACTGGGGCCAGATATTAAAACAGCTCTGGCACATCCGGACTGTCCGGCCAAACTGAAAGAGAAAATTATGGCGTCCCGTGCTGAACTGCAATTATTTATGCAGCTTTTAAGCCTGAAAACTGATTTACAGTTAGGGCTGAATTTACAGCAAGTCCGTTTTACAGCATGCTGAGGCAGATGATGAAAGTAAAAACCATAGCCTTATTACTGGCGGGATTGCTGCTGTATGTCGGCTTGACCTGCATTACCTTGCTGTTTTATAAGGATGATCCTGATCAGATGAACTGGCAGGACAGAGAAGCCTTTAACACCAAATACATTTATAAGCTGGATTTAACCAAAGCCATCAGCAGAGACGAAGTGATTGATTATCTGGGCGGGCCAGACATTACCGAAGCAAAAAACCTGCAGCAGCAAATTTATCAGGTATTGTATTACCGCACCCACAGAACTAAAACTGATGGCATTACTACCCGCGATGAATGCACAGCTATTTTATTTAAAAATCAGCAACTGATAGCTATAGGTGAAACTGCAGTAGAGCAATACAACCAACTGGATTGAGATGGCAACTTTGGGATCTTTAACAGCGCTGTATCAGGACTGCAATGTTTTTTATGCACAAAAGCAGCAGTTCACTGTTGTACAACAATTGGAATTGCTGCAACAAATCTGCCAACAAACAGCTCAATTGGCCTGTAAAAGCCCATTTTTGCTGTTATCCCAGCTATCTCTGACTCCCGCCACAGGCCTGGTTTCAAGCAAACTTTTTATTAAACAGGCAGCCCTGTTAACAGCTATTGCTATGGCGGGCCGTTGGCCTGAAGACTTGTTGTTTCAACTACTCAAATGCAGCCTGTTACAGCCTTTAGCTGTTACAAGCTTATTGGAACAGTCAGCTAAGGCAGAAGAGCTCAGTGCTTCTGAACAACAGCAACTGAAGTTTCCGGCTCTGGTGACTATAAAACAGCATAAAGAGCTGGTGGAAAAAGCAGGATCACTGAATCTTCTGCGCCAGTGTTATGGCAAAAACAGAGGTTTAGCCACCTGGCAAAGCCCTTATTTCAGCCAGTTGCTCAGTTTTTGCTGGCAGGTCACACGACTGATGTTACCTGGCGCAGGCAAATTAATAGCATTGGAAAAAATAGCCACCCAACTGCTGCCACAAGCCACAGTAGCTGAGCTACAGTTCTGGCAGGCTTTGTCCTGTTTAAATAGCAGCAGCTACAGTACAGGACGTCTTGTCAGAGACTCTGATGCCAATCTTGCACTGCTGCTTTGCGCACTCCAGAGCCCAAAACAAACCCTGCTGCTAGTCCAGCCTTTTGACAAAAGTACAAAACAACTGCTGCCCAGCCTTATTTCTGATGCAGCGGACTGGCAGTTATTAAATCCAAGACTATATAGCCAGGACAACTGGCTTGATGGTTGGCAACAAGACAATGATTTTTTACCGCACTGGCCACAAGCTGCAGATTTACCGGCATTAAGCTGGCTACAACAACTAAGTCTTGCCGCTAAAGTCAGTCAGCAAACAGAGCTGATTGAGCAGCATCCCTGGCTGATGCAGCAATTACAGGAAAAAGCCTCAGCTCAAAGCAGGCAACAACAAAAAATTCAGTCCACTCAACATGCAATAGCTATGCTGGGACAGGAACAACTACTGCCTTTATTAAAACAGGCCTGGCTGGAACAACATTGCCAGCAACAACATCAGCCTTTGCATGACTGGCTGCTGGAGTTCAGACGTGTTTTAGCCAAAGCTTTGTATCTGCTGACTCAACCGATAAAATTTTATACCTTAACGCCACAACAAGCAGAGCTGTTGGCCTGGTGTTTGTGTTGGCCCTTATGGCAACAATCCGATTTACGTTTTTTGGCTTTGTCTCATCCAACTCAGGCTGTCAGTCTGATCTGCCACTGGTTAAAGCAACAGTTATGGCAAAGTGAACATTATCAGCAACTGGCGTTAAAGACGCTGAAACATCTGCAGTTTAATCAAAGCTGGCAGGATGCCTGCCTGCATTACAGAACTTTACCTACCGCAGGCCATTACCACCCTATGGCTTTTGTCCTGGCTTTTGCTTTTGATCTGGCAACTTCAGTGTTCGCAGATAGCGACGATAAAAAAAGGCTGGATCACAGTTATAAGTTTGTACAGCCACAGCTTGCAACAGAACATAACTCAGCATTCGATTGGCAGGCTCTGTTGATTGAACAAAGCCAACCCGTCACACCGCTTATCGCCCGTTGTAGTTTTATTTCTCCATTTTCTAAAGTTATGCCGCAGGAAGCGACAGATTTGTCGCAGATGTCGGCATAAACTGGAAAATAAACACCAAAACTGGTATATTTTCGCCGTTTTTCAGCACACTCTGCTGCCACAGGTTTAATAAGAAGACTGTACTCAAATTCAGCTTTGTGTTTATTACAACCAGTCCCGGTAAGAATCAGTAATTTAAGGAACGTTATGAGTTCACAAACTATTACGGTCATCAAAGGTGATGGCATAGGTCCAAGCATAGTAGAAGCAGCTATCCAGGTTCTGGATAAAGTAGGCTGTAACTTTAACTATGAATATGTTGAAGCAGGTTTAACAGCTTTAGAAACCACAGGCGAATTACTGCCACAGAGCACGCTGGACGCTATTGCCCGCAACAAAATCACTTTAAAAGGCCCGTTAACTACACCTGTTGGCGAAGGTTTTACTTCTATTAACGTGACTTTACGTAAAAAATTCAACCTGTACTCAAACGTACGCCCGGTGATTTCTTTTAAAGGCACTAAAGCCCGTTACGAAAATATCGACATCATTACAGTGCGTGAGAATACTGAAGGTATGTACTCAGGTGCTGGTCAGATCGTTAAAAACGAAGGCGAGCTGGCGGAAGCCATGAGCGTAGTGACCCGTGAAGGTTCTGAACGTATTGTTGAGTTCGCCTTTGAACTGGCCCGTCGCGAAAAGCGTAAAAAAGTGACTATTGTTCACAAAGCCAACATTCTGAAATCTACTTCTGGCCTGTTCTTAAAAACTGCCCGCGAAGTGGCTTTACGTTACCCTGATATTCAGGCCAGCGAGATGATCGTTGATAACGCTTGTATGCAGCTGGTGATGAACCCACAACAGTTTGACGTCATTGTAACTACCAACCTGTTCGGTGACATTTTATCTGACTTATGTGCTGGTTTAGTCGGCGGTTTAGGTATGGCACCAGGTGCTAATATCGGCAAAGACTGCGCTATTTTTGAAGCAGTGCACGGCAGTGCGCCAGACATTGCCGGTAAAAACCTGGCCAACCCAAGCTCAGTGATTTTAGCTTCTATTCAGATGCTGGAATATCTGGGTATGAAAGATAAAGCGGAAAAAATTCTGGCTGCATTAACTGATGTGATTGCATCAGGGGATCGCACCACCCGCGACTTAGGTGGCAGCCACGGTACTACAGACTTTACAGCAGCTATGCTGGAACGTCTGTAATAGATAAAAACCGCCTGAGGGCGGTTTTTTTTTGCCTGTGATTCAAGGCTATCATGCCACTTTTTTGAGTTAAGCTTTTACATTTGTTTTGTCGCGGGGAGACATGCATGTACCAACTGTATTATTCACCAAGCACCGCCAGTATGGCGCCTCATATTCTGCTGGAAGAACTCTCTGTTCCTTACGAGCTGGTATTAACAGATACTGCCAAAGGTTCACATAAAACAGCTGACTATCTGGCACTAAACCCTAACGGCACTATTCCAACCTTAGTAGACCAGGGGCAGGTTATTTTTGAAACTGCAGCTATTTGCCTGCATTTAGTCGACAGCCACCCGGACAAGAACTTATTCCCGGCACCTGGTACTCTTCAACGAGCCGAAGCTTACAAGTGGCTGATTTGGTTATCTGCCACCTTACAAAGCACCTTAGTGGTGTATTTTTATCCGGATCGCTGGGTAAGTGGTGAGCAAAATGCGGCAGAGGTAAAACGCCACGCTCAGCAAAAAGCTCAGGCCCTGCTGGAGCAAATAGACAAACATTTAGCCAGCCACTGCAGCCCATGGTTTTTAGGTGACGAGTTTTCGCTGGTGGACATTTACGCCATGATGTTATGCCGCTGGACCCGGCATTTTGACGATAAAAAAGCCCGTGATTACCCCTTTATAGCCCTCTGGGTGCAAAAGGTATTGGCCCGCCCTGCAGTGCAAAAAGTGATGGATTATGATGGCTTAGTGAAGCCTTATGT
>CAMLSF010000118.1 GCA_946482615.1 uncultured Chromatiaceae bacterium
CACTTTCTGTTAAACTCCACCGCGCCTTTTTTCAGCCACAGAAGAAGTGAAGATGACTCTTGCAACTCAGGTCCTGGCGGTCAATGACGACTTGCCGATTCGTACAGATTTACCAGTTCATTCAGGCAAAGTTCGTAGTGTGTACTGGCTGACTGCCGCTGACAGCGCGCGCTTAATCCGCGAAAAAAACTACCCTGTAGCACCAGACACGCCGCTGGCTATTATGGTGATCAGCGACCGCATCAGCGCTTTTGACTGCATCTGGCATGGCGAAAATGGTTTAAATGGTGTGCCTGGTAAAGGCGCGGCCTTAAACGCTATTTCCAATCACTGGTTTGCTTTGTTTAAACAACATGGCCTGGCCGACAGTCATATTCTGGATATTCCGCACCCGCTGGTGTGGATAGTGCAAAAAGCCCGTCCGCTGAAAATTGAAGCCATAGCCCGTCAGTACATTACCGGTTCTATGTGGCGTGCTTACAGCAAAGGCGAACGTGAATTCTGTGGTATTACCCTGCCTGAAGGCCTGCAAAAAGATCAAAAACTGCCGGAGATTTTAATTACGCCGTCCACCAAAGGCATTCTGACTGGCTTAGCCGGTGTGCCGGAAGCGGACGATGTCAACATTTCCCGCGCCGATATTGAACGCCATAGCGCTGCTTTTGGTTTTGAACAGTTATCTGACATCAGCCTGTATGAAACTTTGTTAAAACAAGGGTTTGGCGTAATCAGCGACGCTTTGGCTGCACTGGATCAGATGTTTGTCGATACCAAGTTTGAGTTTGGTTATGTCAATGACGCAGAAGGCCGCAGCAAACTGATTTATATGGACGAAGTGGGCACACCAGATAGCTCACGGATTTGGGATGGCGCCAGCTGGCGCAATGGCAGCATTGTCGAGCAATCAAAAGAAGGCTTCCGCCAGTGGCTGTTGAGCAACTTCCCGGATCCGGATATTTTATTAAACAAAGACCGGATGCCAGAGCGCGCAGCGCTGGCCCGCGACAACGCTTTGCCCACTGAAGTGATGATGGATATTTCCCGCACTTACCTTGGCATAGCGGAAAAAGTCACAGGCCGTAAAATTGAACTCGCCGCTAACCCTAAAGCCGAGATTATTGAGGTGTTAGGCCGCGATTACGGTTTGATTGTCGGTTAATACCGGCCGTAGCATCTAACACTAGCAATGCCAGTTTTCGAACTGGCATTTTTGTATTCAACACCAAGGAGATACTGATGATCCGCAGTGCAACCTCTGCAGACGCCGCCGCTATTGCAGCCATTTATAACCACTATGTGCTCAATACCAGTGTCACTTTTGAAGAACAGGCGGTTGCTCCTTCACAAATGGCCGAGCGCATCATGCAGGTACAAAACGATGCTTTGCCCTGGTTGGTGCTGGAACAAGATGGCGAACTGCTGGGGTATGCTTACGCGACTAAATGGCGGGTAAGATCAGCTTATCGGTTTTCGGTGGAAAGTACTGTTTATGTCAAAGAGGGCCTGACGGCTCGTGGTATCGGCAGCCAGTTGTATCAGCAGTTACTGACTGAGCTGAAAGCTTTAGGTTTGCATCTGGTGATAGGCGGCATCACGTTACCTAATGACAAAAGCGTGGCGCTGCATGAAAAATTTGGCTTTGAGAAATGTGGCCATTTTCAACAAGTCGGCTTTAAGTTTGAGCAGTGGCGCGATGTCGGCTACTGGCAAAAGTTGCTGTAATTCAGCCCCTTCAGGACCACACTGTGGCGCAGACTACTATAAACAATACAGTAAAGGCCTCTCAATTCAGTGATTAACTAATCAGGCTAAAACTCAGTAATTATTTTGCCGGCGAAAATCTTTTCAGTACTGCCATCTTTTCTCATGCTTTGAATACTCTGTTGGATGGCAGTTTCCAGTTCAGGGCAATTGCAGTGGCTGGATAAGCCCATATAAATCGGCTGAGGTTTTACCAGATCGGCGGAAAAACTGATTTCTTTCAGCTCTGCTGCTAATTCCGGATGTTCTTTTAACACGGCCTGCACCTGAGTCGGAGGCAACAAGGCAACATCTATCCGTTGTTTTGCCGCCATTTGCAAAGCTCTGAGCACTGAGTCCACCTGCACTAACTGACGTTTTTTCATGCCATCCAGCACTATCTGAATTTCGGGTGCGGCTTTATAAGTTCTGATGGTCGCGAGTGTTAATGTTGCCAGTTGCGCTGGCCTGTCCAATTGTAAATTCTTGCTGGCGGCATAATAGACCCGGTCCGGCCAACGGGCACCAAACTGAATATAGTGGATGTCAGGTCTGCCCTGCCCTGATTTGAGGATATTGATCACCAGATCCGATTCACCTGAAGCCAGTTGCACAAAACAGCGGGATGTCGGAGTTTCTTCGCCCGGAACCAGAGTAAAGTTCGCTCTGCGGGCTATTTCCTGCAAATAAAGTACCGAAGGTCCTTCAGGTTGTTTTGTCAGCGCATTAAAGCCATAAAACCCCGGAAAAGTACCAAGACACCAGCGTAATTGTGGCTGAGCTTGCGCCTGAGTACACAGCGACATCATCAGCAGCAGTAACAGCAGGCCTGTTCGCATCATTCTTTCATCTCCCTGACCACCTGGTCTGATCGTTGTATTAACCCAACTGCACCCTGTTCCGGCCCATCTCCTTGGCCTGATACAAAGCATGATCGGCCCTTTTCAGAATAGAATCTTCATCGTCCTGCGGCTGATACTGAGTAACACCAAAACTGACAGTAAAAGCAGGTAAGTCTGGCTCATCTAAACTGGCAATGTGTTGTCTGAGCATTTCAGCCAACTGGCAGGCCGCTTCGGCTTTTTGTTGTGGTAATAAAATCACAAACTCTTCTCCCCCTAAGCGGAACAAGCTATCAGTTTTACGCAAACGACGGCTGATCTGTTCTGTTAAAGATTGCAATACTTTGTCACCCGTATGATGGCCAAACTGGTCGTTCACCTTTTTGAAAAAATCCACATCCAGCAACGCAATACTGAAAATACTGCCCCGCTCTGCCAGCCCAAGCTCCATACGCAGTTGTTCATCCCATTTATGCCGGTTAAAAGCGCCTGTTAACTTGTCTCTGGTTGCCAGCACCAGCAATTGTTGTTCTATTTCCTGCCTGTTGCTGATTTCCTCGGACAACCGCTGCACCATCATTTTTAAGTCATGCTCCAGCTCCGTCAGTTCATCCCGGTGTTCAAGCTGATGAAATACCGGGCTGGCAATAGGTTCACCCTGTTCAATGGAGTGCTGTACATTTTTGATTTCCGCCTGAATACGGCCAATACGCTGACGGAAAATTTGCAGTATGTAAAAGGTCAGGTACAAACCTATAACAAAAGCACAGAGCCCGAGGCCGGTATTCACCAGCATAAATTCGTTTTCGTGTTTGTCGGTATAACGACTGGCTTCCAGTGTCAGCTTTTCCATATGCCGTAATATAGCGACAATGCTTTGATCTAAACGGGCCGCTTCTTCTTCAAACTTCAGCCATTGCTGCTCTGAGGTATGGCCTTGTTCTAATGCCAGTTTCAGTTGCTGCTCAAAACTGTCACTTTGCTGATGAAACTCTTTAATGCTGATCAGTATTTGCTGATGCTCAGCCGCGGCAAAACGCACCTGATGTTGTTGCAGACTTTTAGTCAGTACCCGCTCGGCTTTTGCCAGGATCAGCTTCAGGCCATCCCTTTGGGCAGCAAAAGCCTGTTCTGGTTTGAGCTCCACTTTGGCTTTTTCGCCTTTTAAACGGAACTGCTCAATCAGCAAATGTTGCCTGAGTTGCATCATTTCCAGCTCACTGACCATTTCTGTCAGCGGCACGTCAATTTCTGCCACTTCGTGCATTTCAGCGTCAATCAGTTTGAGTTTGTAGATGGAATACAGAATGACGACAAATAAAAACGACAGCAGCACCACCAGTAAACCACTGATTTTTCGCTGTAAGGATGCATTAAACCATTGTTGCATAAAAGGAACTCACTTAAAGCCTGAGGCCATGTCCGCTATAGACAATGGTAGCGCAGTATCTGTGAAGTCGGTGTTTTATGCCAGCTCCAGCCTGAGAAACAGGGATCAGCTCAGATGAGTTACGTCTCACAGACTTGAGCTGATCCCTTCTTTATTTTTAGGTTTTTCTGAAATTCACTAACCTGTATAAAGCCGGCAGCACCAGCAAGGTCAGGACAGTGGAACTGAGAATACCGCCTATCACTACTGTGGCTAAGGGCCGCTGAATTTCAGCACCTGTGCCCGTATTAAAAGCCATAGGCACAAAACCTAAACTAGCCACAAGCGCTGTCATCAGTACAGGCCTTAACCTCGATAAAGCACCTTGTTGCAGTGCAGCCAACAGCTCCATGCCCTGATCCCGCAACTGACGGATAAAACTGACCAGCACTATGCCGTTCAGTACGGCTATACCAGACAAGGCAATAAAACCTACGGCGGCAGAGATTGACAGCGGCATATCCCTAAGTATCAACGCAAAAACACCACCAGTCAGCGCCAGAGGTACACCACTGAACACCACCAAAGTGTCCCGCACTGAGTTTAACGCGCCATACAACAGGCCAATGATCAGCAGCAGGGTTAAAGGCACCACTATGCTTAAGCGCTCTGTTGCCGACTGCAGCTGCTTAAAAGTACCGCCATAATCCAGCCAGTAACCGTCCGGCAAAGGCAACTGCTGCATGCGTTGCTGCACTTCGGCGATAAAACTGCCGAGGTCGCGGTTGGCGACATTGGCCGTCACCACCACATTACGTTTACCACTTTCCCTGTTGATTTGGTTAGGCCCTGTGATTTCTTCAATAGTGGCGATTTCCCCCAACGGCACATAACGTAGTTCAGGCGAATCATCGACAGGCAAAGTGACTGGAATACGGGCCAAGGCTGCTGGGTCTTGTCGTAGTTCTTCCGGTAACCTCAGCATCAACTTAAAGCGTTTATCACCTTCGTACATCAGCCCCACCTGACGGCCACCAATAGCGGTTTGGATCAGTTGCTGCATTTGCGCCACATCCATACCAACCAAAGCTAAATGATCACGCTGTGGTTCTATCGACAATAAAGGCAAACCCGTGGCTTGTTCCATCCGGGCATCTTCAGCGCCCGGCACTGCAGCAAGCACTGCAGCCACCTGTTCGCCTACTTCAGCTAAAACCTCCAGATCATCACCATAAACCCGAACCGCCACATCAGTACGCACCCCGGCGATCAGCTCGTTAAAACGCATTTCGATGGGCTGGGTAAACTCGTATTTATTACCCGGAATTTGCTCCACCAACTGGCGTAACTCTTCGTCAAATTCAGCGCGGGTTTTGGCCGGGTTGGGCCAATCCTGCTGGTTTTTCAGGATGATAAAAGTATCGGCGACATTAGGCGGCATAGGGTCTGTCGCCACTTCAGGTGTGCCAATTTTTGAGAACACCCGCTCGACTTCCGGCAAAGTGGCTATCTCCGCTTCCAGTTGCAGCTGCATTTGCACCGATTGGCTCAAACTGGTACCGGGGATACGCAAGGCGTGCATGGCGATATCGCCTTCGTTCAGCTGAGGCAAAAACTCTGTGCCCATTTTACTGGCCAACCATAAAGCACTGGTCAACAGCAGTATCGCCATACCTGCGACCAACAAGGGGGTTTTAACAGACCAGGCCAATAAAGGCTGATAGCCATTACGCAAAGCGCGCATCAGCGCATTTTCTTTTTCCGAAATCTTGCCACTAACAAACAAGGCAATGGCAGCAGGAATAAAGCTAATAGCCAGCACTAAAGCCCCCAATAAAGCCGCTATGACGGTAAAAGCCATAGGCTGGAACATTTTGCCTTCAACGCCGCTTAAAGCAAAAATCGGTAGGTACACCAGCATAATGATAAAAACGCCAAACATAGCAGGGGTCATCACTTCTTTAGTGGCAGCAAGCACCACTGCAGAACGTTCTTTTAGGCTCAGCAAACGGCCTTGCTGACGCTGGGCTAAACCCAATTGCCGTAAGCAGTTTTCGACCACTATGACAGAACCATCGACGATCAGGCCAAAGTCGATAGCGCCCAAACTCATCAGGTTGCCGCTCATTTTATTGGCCGCCATACCGCTGATGGCAAACAACATACTTAAGGGGATCACCAGTGCAGTTAAAAGGGCTGCCCGCACATTGCCGAGAAACAAAAACAGGATCACCACCACCAGCACAGCGCCTTCCAGCAGGTTGGTTTCGACTGTTCTGATGGTTTTATCAACTAAAGTAGTGCGGTTGTAATTGGCTTCGGCGATAACACCTGCAGGTAAACGTAAGTTGATCTGATCAAGCCGGCTGGCGACTTGCTGCGAGACAGTGCGGCTATTTTGCCCGACCAGCATCATCACTGTGCCCAGCACCACTTCGTTACCGTCCTGAGTGGCAGCACCGGTACGAAGTTGTTTGCCTATAGCGACATCGGCGACATCTTTCACCCGAACCGGGCCATCGTCACGTTTGGCGATCACCAGTTGGCTGATGTCGTCCAAAGATTTCAGCTGACCTGGCGATCGGATCAGCCACTGCTCGCCATTTCGCTCAATATAACCAGCACCAACATTGCTGTTGTTTTGCTCCAGCGCTTGCGCCAAATCATCCAGCGTCAGTTTAAAGGCCAGTAACTTCACCAAGTCAGGCGACACCTGATATTCGCGGACATAACCACCTATGGTATTAATTTCAGTCACACCAGGTACTTTCAGTAGCTGCGGCCTAATCACCCAATCCTGAATAGTGCGTAAATCCTCCGGGTTATAGGCCGAACCATCGGCTTTTTTTGCATCAGGCATGGCTTTGACTGTGTAAGAAAATATCTCGCCAAGGCCCGAGACTATAGGCCCCATTTCCGGATCTATATCAGCGGGCAATTCATTTCGAACGTTTTGCAGCCGCTCAGCCACTTGTTGCCTGGCCCAATAAATATCAGTGCCTTCAGTAAAGACCACAGTCACTTGCGACAAACCATAACGGGATAAAGAGCGGCTGTATTCCAGTTGCGGCAAACCTGCCATGGCGGTTTCTATCGCATAGGTAATACGCTGCTCAGTTTCCTGCGGCGAAAAACCTTCAGCTGCGGTATTAATTTGTACCTGCACATTGGTGATATCAGGCACGGCATCGACCGGCAAACGGGACGCCTGCCACAAACCAGCAGCGGCCAATAACAACGTCAGCAGCATAATCAGCACAGGCCTTGCCAGTGCTGTTTTTAACAGAATGTTTATCATGGCAATTCCTTAGTGATCATGGCTGGCGCCAGACTTCATCACGTCGGCTTTGAGGATAAAACTATTAGTCGTAGCGTACTCAACACCCAGCGGCACACCGGACAAGACTTCCACTTGTGTATCATCAGAGCGACCCAGTTCAGGCATCCGGATTTCAAATACATCCCCTACTTTGATAAAAATCACGGTTTTGCCATTCCAGAGCTGCAAAGCCGACTTTTTGATCAGCAAAGGAACATCTGCTGTCGCTACAGTCACATCGGTTTTGACATGCATACCAGGCCGCCAATGACCGTCCGTATTGGCTAACACACCCCGGGCGCGGGCTATATGGCCCCCTGTCATTTGTGGCGCTATATAACTGATTTGGCTTGTGGCCGCTTGATGGCCATGTAAATCCTGCACCAGAAACTGCTGCCCCAACTTCAGCTGTTCTGTATCCGAAGGGAAAGCCGACATTTCAACATAAACCGATGAAAAATCGCTGATTTCCAGTAGCGGCTGCTCTGAAACCTTAGCACCCACACTGACATAGGTGGCCGTCACTTCCCCTGCTGCAGGCGCAAAAACAGAATAGTTTTTTAAGCTGTTTGAGTTTTGCACAGTGGCCACTAACTGGCCCTTAGTCACTTTATCGCCCACTTTCACTGCAATCTGCTGCACTATCCCTGCATAAGCGGCCCCGACCTGAAGCTGTTGCTCTGGTACAGGTGCTACGACGCCAAATAAATGCAGCTGGGTATGAATTTGGCCTGGCTGGGTTTGCTCCAGTTGTATGCCGGCTTTTTCCACAGAACGTGCTGATAAAGTGGTGCGGCCTTCAAACGAGTCGTACTGCCATTGGTAGTTTTTGCCCTGATAACTGGCGCCGATTTCCACTGCAAAAGAATGAGGCTCACGAATGACGGTATCGCCCAGCCAATAATCCAGTTCAGGGCTGAAGTTAATCAGTTCTGCTGCTTCGCCTAAACGCTGCAAAGTCACCTGCAGTTTGGCCTCTGTGGTTTTGATTGGCTCGCCGTTTTGGTACAGATACAGCCGTAGTTCAGGCTCTACTCCGGTTTCGTAAATAGTGACTTCCAGAGCAAAGTTATCTTGTGTCAGCAAGCGCCCGCCATGTGGGCCTTTGGTGGCTTCGCTGTGGGCATGGTCAGGTTCGTCATCATGATGTTCGCCACTGGCAAAGGCAACCGGGCTGAGGATTAGTGCCAGGCTTAGGTATAACATGGAGAAAAATACGAACATATTCATTGAGTAAGCTCCTGTTGTGCAGGGAGAGAGGAAGAGTTGCGCTGCTGGGTTAAGGCTTCCGGACCATTCACCACCATAGGTAAACCTGTCAGGCGTTCCAGTTCTAACAGCTGCAAATGCAGCGCGTAGTGCAGGTCAATAAGGGTACGTTTGGCCAGTAAGATCTCCTGCTGCGCTGAGAGTAGATCTGTCATATCAAACAGGCCTTGTTGATAACCGGTCAGCATCTGATCCAGTACCTGTTGTGCCAGCGGGATCACAGCGTTTTGATAATCGCGGATTTGCTCACTGAATTGAGTCAGCTGCAGATAGCTGCGTTCTGTTTGCAGTTGCAGTTGCCGCATGTTGTGTTGCTGCTGCAGTTGGGCTTGTTCTGTGGCCGCTTGAGTGGCAAGAATGGCGCCCTGATTCGGGTTTTCCAACGTCAGTGGCATACTAAGCTGCAACACCAAAGCATTGTTTTTGCTTTGCTGATTACGGCGAATACCAGCGCCAATAGTTAAATCGGCCTGACCCAGAGCTTTGGCCAGTTGCAACTGACTCTCCAGCAGCCGGTTTTGTGTCAGCCACCACTGCAGCTCTGGCGCTTGTTGCAGTCGGGTCAGCACATCAGCCAGCGAAGGCAAAGTGGGCAGCACTGTTAAATCACCGGATACTGCATCAAAATCAGGGACTTGCGCCCAATGACCAGCCAGCAGACGTAAGTTAACCCGCTTTTCGGCTAACAGACTTTTCAGTTCCATCCGGCTTTGCAGTACTCTGAGCTCTAACCGGCTGAGATCTGCATCTGTGACATTACCCGCTTGAGCCCGCTGTTTTGCTGCTTCAAGTGCTTGTTGTTCATTGGCAATTTTTTGCTCTGTCCAGCGAAGCAAAGCCTGCTGATGCAATAACTGCAAAAAGCTGCGCATAGTGCCAGCCAATGCATCCACTTTATCCAGTTGGTATTGTTGCTCTGTTAATTTGCTTTGCCACTTTGTCAGCTCCAGCCGCTTCTGGCGTTTATCACCCAGTTCAATCAACTGGCTCAGGCTTAAGGTCAGCTCGGCACTTTTGACACCACTGCTCTCCCCCGTGCCCAGCACGTCGGCCAGTTCAATGTCCAGTTCAGGATTAGGCCGCTGTCCTGCGGTGATGGCAGCAGCATCGTTGATCCGCTGCTGATAAGGATAGAGCTGCAGTTCAGGGCTCTGTTGTAAGGTGCGCTGTAGCGCCTGGGCAAGGCTAAGTTCTGTCGCCCGGGCAGGAATAGCCCACAGCAAGCATAAAGCCAGCAGCATCATAGCTGCATAGCTGGTTTTCATAGTCATAACTAAATCCAGTAAATGATTGAAATAAAATAAAAAATCTAATTTTTAAATCAATATTGACTGATTAGGCGGCGGTACTGGTGGGCTGTAAGTGGTGGTAATTAAAGCGTATTGAGCTAAGCCTGAAGCCTTGTTCACAGCCGGGTCTGCCGACACAGAAAAAAGTTCGGCTATATAGCAGGCAACATGAGCATGAGTGGGATGATGGTCGTCGTTATGTGCAGCCTGATGTTCTGCAGCATCTTCTGCGCTTTCGTCGGCACTTGCTTCAACAGCACAGTGCTGATGTTGCGTGTGACCGGAACTGTCCAGCACAGAAAACGGATGATTCTCCGCTGGTAAATGCATCACAATGCTCTCACAGGCCGACACGGCGTGATTCAGCATAATCAGCATTAACAACACAAAGCGGAGAATAGGTTTTGGCATAAAGCCCTCGATAAGAATTGTTCTCATCATAGCCCATAGAGCTCCGGCAACTCAAGCTCAGGGTCAGAGCTTCAGCTCTGACCCTCCAGATCCTCAGGCCTAACAACACAGCTTATCTGTGCAATTGCCCTGCCCGCTCTGGCTGATAAAGCAGTTGCAGCACTTGTATCGGCTGGATCTCACCGGACGGCATAGGCCAGTGAATTTCATCTCCTTCACTAAGGCCCAGCAAAGCCGAACCTACAGGAGCCAGCACTGAGACCTTCTCACCGCCTGAATCCAAATCTTTTGGATAGACCAAAGTCAGGCAGGATTCATCCCCGGTTTTGGCCAGGCGGATCCGCACCGTCGAATTCATAGTCACCACATTGGCTGGCATAGCTTCAGGCTCTACCACAGCGCCCCGCTCCAGCTCCTGTTCCAGCGACAAACGGGCCGGATCTGTAGCGGGTAAGCGGCTTAACAGCTGATCTAACCTGTCCAAATCCAGACTGGATAGCACCAAATCAGGTAACGCCTGTTCAATAGAAGTGTGTTTCATAAGGTTCTCCTGTACAGAAGGATGGAAAGCCGGTGGTTGTTTCACCGACATCAGATCACATAACAAAAAACGTAACGGGCGGCGTAACAGCCTGACTTCAGCTACTTCACCGACATTTTTGCCAAGTAAAGCTGCACCTAAAGGCGATAACACCGAAATAAAACCCTGTTCAGCTTTAGCCTGTTGTGGGTAGACCAGCGTCAGCCAGACTTCGGTTTGATCAGAT
The DNA here is from genome assembly GCA_946482615.1 of uncultured Chromatiaceae bacterium. The sequence continues at coordinate 11,007 of CAMLSF010000118.1, forward strand.
AAGTCCAGCAAACGGGCTGAACAGCCCGGCAGCATGCCGGTTTCGCTTAAGGCTTTGCGTTTGCTTTTTGCAGCAGATTCCAGTTGCAGTAGCAGCTGTTGTAATTGCCAGGGCGGCAGCGGCTGAATAGCCGAACTTGCCATCAAAAATAAAGCCGAAACATCGGTGTGACCCGATGTATTTTTGGTAAAGATAGTCATTCCAGACTCCGGAATTTAAGCAGTTAATAAGAAGCAAATAACAGCTATGCCGACCCCGTTAAACGGAGCCGGCTTAAGAATGGAAGACGGTAAAAAAAGCGGCGTGATAAGACGGCGACTTTATTGCAGTTTTGAACAACATAACCTCCGTCTGGTTGCAATGGAAAAGGGAATTCGAATGCGGACACCATATCGCATTTAGCGGTGAAACTCAAAGCCG
>CAMLSF010000119.1 GCA_946482615.1 uncultured Chromatiaceae bacterium
TGGCACTGTCAAGCAATACCATCAAATCAAGATTTTACGCGGCCTTAGATAAACTGCGTACGCAGTTGGAGTTAGCAGATGTCGAACAGTCAGCAAATTTTTGAAGCCTGGCTGGCCGGAAAAATAACGGCCAGCGAATGCGAACAGCAGCTGGATCCACAGAGTGAATGGCTTGATCGTTTTCATACAGCGCAGATGCTGCAGCGTCAGGCCAAAGCGCCCTTTTACGCCCCGGTGCCTGAAATCGACACTATGTCGATGTTTGCCCAGCAATGGCAACGCCCGGCGAAAAGCAGCAACTGGTGGCCCAAATTAAGCGTGGCTTTTTCGGTTGTGGCTTTAGTCGTCAGCCTGTCTCCGCTGGAGCTGCAAATGCAGGACAGTGGCCTGACATTAAGCTGGCGCGGCGGACAACAAATGCAGCAGCAACAACTGGAAACCTTATTGGCCAGCTATCGCAAAGAACAGCAGGATTATATCCAGACCCAGTTACAGAACACCCAACAGCAGCAGGCTTCGCAGCTGATTTTGCTGAAGGATTATTTAACAGAACAACAAACCAAAGAAAGACGCACCGACATGCTGGAACTGGTGGAATACCTCAATCAGCAACGTCAGTCAGACTGGCACTACTGGCAGGAAAATTACCAGCCAAGCCAGGCCAGACTGGATCTTGGCGCGTCACCGAACACTCAGAACAGATAACGTAGTGGAGTAACACAATGATGAAGATATTCAGCAAAGTATCCTTGCTGGCAAGCCTTATGATCGCAAGTCATAGTTTTGCTGCGACAGAAGTGAACGCCAAACTGGGGCAAAACCTGAAAATAATGCAGGACATACTGCAAAGCTCTTTAGGGGGTCAGGAACACTCCAGCATAGGCCGTATTCAGCATAGCTATCTGTATGGTCAGGGCGTGGCGTTCCGGGTAGACAGTAACAGCGGCTGGTTACGGCATTTTGTGATGCCTCCTATGCCACCGGTAGCTCCTGTAGCACCTGGGGCTGCAGTGGCAGTGTCGACCAACGTGGCGAACTCCATCAGCATTTCGGAAAACGGCAATAGCTTTAGTTTTAGCTTTGATGAAGAAGCTATTGAAGAAATGGCTGAAGCCGCTGAGGCCATGGCAGAACAACAGCAGGATCAAAGCGAAAAGTTGCGGGATCTGCGGGAAGAACGCCGTGATATAGAGCGGGATTTACGGGACTACGAGCGGGAAAAACGCGATATCGAGTTCTCAGCCAAAGTCAGTAAGCTAAATTCAGAACAGCAAAAGAAGCTGAACGAAATTAACCAAAAGTCAGAGCAACTGAAAACTCAGCTGGCCCAGCTGCAGAAGAACCTGACAGAGCAAGAGCAGGAATACAATAAAAAACGCGCCGAGCAGCAAAAGCTTGCAGCGCAACGCCAGACTGAACTGGTGGCTAAAGTGGGTCAGGTATTCAGTAATACCTTATGTGATTACGGTGCCAGTTTAAGAGACTTAAAAGAGCAGGAATTTGTCTCTTTTCAGCTAAGTTTATCAGGCCGTGACAATGCGAAGGATCACTACTGGGTGGTGAAAAAATCCGATATCAACCAGTGTGTCACAGGCAAAATTGATGCGCCTGCCTTGCTGAAAAAAGCCAGCTACTATCAGTATTAAGCATATCTTCCTCAAGACAGCAGCGTTGCAGAACGCTGTTGTCTTGACAGCCTACAGCTTCTGGCGTACAAAGCCGGCATTTCCTGGCAACACAACACAGACTGGTTTTTATGTCCTATCAATGGCCCACCTTAACAGACTGGCTGGAACAAATAGCTCCTCCTTTTTATCAGCAGGGTTTTGTAGTGCTGGAACAGGCTATACCGGCTGATTTATGTTGGGCTTTGTATCAGGATGTACAACAACAAGCTCTGACTGCAGCGGGAGTTGGCCGCCAGGGCCAGCACCAGTTGAATCAGCAAGTAAGGCGCGATCACACCGCCTGGCTTAGCCAAAACAACCCGGTGCAGCTGCAGTATCTACAGCTGATGGCTCAGCTGCAGCAAGATATGAATCAACGTTGTTTTTTGGGGCTGATCGATTTTGAAGCGCATTACGCCCGCTACCAGCAGGGTGACTTTTATCAGAAACATCTGGATGCTTTTGTCGGTCGCTCGAACCGGGTGCTCTCCACTGTTTGTTATTTGAATACAGTTGAGCAAGGTGGCGAACTGCTGATCTATGACGAGCAGGACCAGCTGTTAACCCGGGTTCAGCCGAAAGCTGGTACCCTGGTGATTTTTGAAAGCTGCCGTTTTCCGCATGAAGTATTGCCCGCGACACAAAGCCGTTACAGCATAGCCGGCTGGTTCAGACATAACAGCAGTATTCAGGACAGAATTGACCCGCAACACTAACACGCACAAAACACTCGCACTGCGCTCTGCTTCAAGGCAAGATAATAAGAAAAATCGGGAATAACACCTGTGTCTATATCTTCGCCTTTATCATCAATACCAGCATCACTGGTTCGTCTGTCGTTCTGGCGTAAGCTGCATAAGTACCTTGGCTGGCTTTTGTTACTGCAGCTGCTTTGCTGGTTTGGCAGCGGTCTGGTGATGAGTCTGTTGCCTATTAGTGAAGTGCGCGGTGAACATCTGCGAAAAGCCCTGACGATACCAGATTGGACCCAGGCCATTTCTCCTGCCTCTTTGGCCCAACAGCACCCGCAGCATCAGCTAAAACTCAGCCAACAAGGCTCAACACCTGTTTACCAATTCAGCACCGATCAGGAGCAACTGTATTATTCCGCCCTGACTGCAGAGGCTTTGCCGCCTTTAACCCAAGCCCAGGTAAAAGATCTGGTGCAGCTGCAGTATCAGGGCAAAACTGAAATCAAACAGATAGAACGTCTGCAACAAGCTCCTTTTGAAGTCAGGCACTTAACAGCGCCTTTATGGCAAGTGCAGTTTGCGGATGAAGAAGCCAGCAGCTTTTATCTGGAAGAGTACACAGGCAAAGTCTTGTCAGTGCGCACCACAGACTGGCGTATCTTCGATTTTGTCTGGATGTTGCATATTATGGATTACGAAGACAGAGAAGATTTTAATCATCCTCTGTTGATTGTATTTTCTGCCACAGCCTTGTTTTTTACCCTGACCGGCGCCTTGTTATTGCCATGGCGACGAAAAAGGCGCAGCACCTTATAACAAATCCAGGCCTATACCAGCGAAAAGCAGTAAACCACTGTAATGGTTATTTAAAAAAGCCTGCAAGCAGCCTGCCCTGCCCTGCGTTTTCGCCTGCCAATGCTGGTGGACAAAACTGAGCAGTACCAAAAACAAAGCCGCATAAAAAAACACGCCCATACCATTTTGTTGGCCAACCCAGGCCATCAAGGTTAGAAAAACCAGCTGTAAAGCGGCAATACCAGTATGGCAATAGGGTTCAAATAATAATGCAGTGGATTTGACCCCTATCTTTTTGTCATCCTGCATATCAACCATGGCATAAAAGGTGTCAAAAGCCACAGTCCAGGCTAAGTTAGCCAGATACAACCCCCAAATCCACAGCGGAACGCCACCTGTAACGGCCATAGCGGCCATAGGAATACCCCAACTGTAGGCAGCGCCCAAAACAAATTGCGGCAGGTAGGTAAATCGTTTCATAAAGGGGTAAAGAACAGCCAAAGCAACAGCGACTAAAGATAATAACTGAGTGGCTGGACTTAAAAACAGCAGTAAACTGGCACTGCACAGCAGCAGTAATCCAAACAGTTGCAATGCTTCGTCGCCACTGACCAAGCCTGCAACCAGAGGCCGTGCTTTGGTGCGCTCAACATGACCATCAAAATTGCGATCAGCATAGTCGTTAATCACACAACCTGCGGATCGCATCAGCACCACTCCGGCACTAAATACAGCCAGCAAAGTTAAATCCGGCAAACCGGATGACAACAACCACAAGGCCCACCAGGTAGGCCATAACAACAAATAAATGCCAATAGGCCGATCCAGACGCATTAACTGGCGATAATAAGGCCAATTCTGCCATTGCAACTGCCATCTCATAGCTCAAGCACTCCGGGTAAAAAGATTTCCTGCACTAATAACTGCTGCTGTTGCACCGAAAAAACGGAGCGTCTGGCCCACAACTCTTGTTGCTCACCAACCACAGGCAACAAGATACCAGCGCCAAGTACAGCCACTTCAATCACACCACGCTCTAAGCTGGCATGCTGGAAAATATACTCGCCTAAAGGTTGTGCCCCCAAACGGGCTAAAGGTTCCATCTGCTCCAGAGTCGACTCCGGTAACCAGCTTTGCGCATAGACACAAGCTTTGCCATCACACCACAGGATCACGTCCCGTTTTACCCCCTGGGGTTGCTGCCATTGCTGCTGTAAATAATCAGGCAATGCTTGCCAGTGCTCCGTAATCAGCTCCAGTCTGAAGGTCTGGCAACGGCTTTTTAACAGAGCCGTCAGTGATCCCTGACTCAGCAGCCATGGCGCAAGGGCGGTAGGTAAGTTCAGCTGTTGAGCGTTCTGCCACAAGGCGTTAAGTTGAAAAAGACTGTCTGTGCTGTGCATAAAATTAAACTGCAACCAAGTTGCCGCGCATCATAACAATTTTGCCATCGTATTGGTATGTAATGCCTTTGGGCTGAACATGGATTACCATAACCACATATTCGTACCATACCATCTTCACTTATGATCCATTGCCATACCTTAATTATCGGAGCAGGCCATGCGGGTTACAGCCTTGCGAAAGAGTTACGTAAGTTAGATCCGGACCGCAGTATCATTCTGCTCAGTAGCGATAGCGCAGCCTATTACTCTAAACCTCTGTTATCTAATGGCTTTAGCAAGCGCAAAAGCGCGGCGGAGCTGATCCAGAAAACTGCAGAACAAATGGCGGCTGAACTGAATATCAGGATCTGGCCGTTTTGTACTGCAGAGCGTATTGATGCCGAACAGCACCAAGTGCATACGGCTAAAGGCGTGCTGCATTATCAACAATTAGTCATAGCAACAGGAGCCAGCCCGGTCAAACTGTCTTTACCTGCAGCCACTGAAGGCCTGGTCTGGTCTGTGAATGACTTAGCGGATTACCAAAACTTTTTAGAACAAAGCCAGGACAAACAAAAAATCACCCTGTTAGGAGCAGGTTTAGTTGGCATTGAATACGCTAATGATTTAGCACTCGCGGGTTTTCAGGTGTCAGTGATAGCCCTTGAGCAACAGCCATTGGCTCAGCTACTGCCGCCTGAATTAGGTGAGTTATTACAACAACAATTAAAAGCTGCTGGTGTAGAGTTTTATTGGGGCACTGCCATAGCCGACGCAGAGTTGACCGGCCAGCACCTCAGACTGACTCTGGCCGATGGCCGCCATCTGGACACAGAGCTGCTCCTTTCAGCTGTAGGTTTAAAGCCAAAGCTGCAGCTTGCCACAGAAGCGGGTATTGACTGCGGAAAAGGCATAAAGGTCGATCAAAGTCTGGCAACTTCAGTAGCAGATATCTATGCTTTAGGCGACTGCGCTGAGATTTGTGGTTATAACCTGATGTATATTCAGCCTATTAGTTTATCTGCCAAAACTTTGGCTTTGACGCTGACAGGGCAACACACAGCTGTACAATTTCCTGTGATGCCAGTCATAGTGAAATCGCCCGCTTTGCCTGTTGTCAGTTGGCCGGCACCACCAGAGCAACAAGGTGAATGGAGTTTTGCAGGGCAAGGATTGGATTGGGTAGCCAGGTTTCAAAACTCCTCAGGATTGTTACTGGGTTTTGCCTTAACAGGAAAAATGGTGGCACAACGCTTACGACTGGCAAAAGAAATGCCTGCTTTGATAGCTTAACGCTTGACCTTCGGGTAAGATCCTTTTTGAATGTTTGATAAAAATGAAAGAGTAAACCGGATGAAAAAAGCGCTGACTTGTTTTGTGTTTTTATTGTTAAGTCAAAACCTTTGGGCTCAGGAACAAGCCAATACGCCGATGAAGGCAAGTTATGCATATTTTGGTTTTGATCCGGATATAGTCACTAACTATGTCACGCCTACTACTGAAGAATTAGGTTATGTGCGGGTGACTATGGAGCTGATGATTATGGATAAAAAGTATCTGGATGTAGTGACCCATCATGAACCCCTGATCCTGGATAAAATTGTCGCCGCCTTTGGCCGGGAAAATGCAGAAACTATTAAATCTTTAACAGGCCGTGAAGAAATTCGACTGAAAATTTTAAATCAATTGCGCGATACTCTTAAAAAAGAGACGGGGCAGGATATTCTAAAAGACGTATTATTTACTAAGTATCTGTACCACTAGGCCACTGAAACTCAGACTTACCGCACTGTCAGCGCTGTGCGGTAAGAGCTTTATTAACAGCAATCAATACAACAGCACAAAGCATTCCAGCCCCTAAGCCAGCCAGATGCGCCCAGTTCGCCATCGAAATCCACAGTAAATCAAAAAAGCCAATCAGCAGCCAAATCAGCATAAAGCCAACTAACGCCGGACTTATCTGAAGGCCCCACTTGGGTTTTAATAAACCGCATATCCAATAAAAACCAAATAAGCCATATACCAGACCAGACATCCCCCCAAAGTTGGCATCGACTACTAAAAACTGCACCAGATTGGACAGCAGTAATACGATCAAGGTCAGACTGATAGCGATAATACGGCCTAACTTTAACTCCAAAGGACCCAGTAAATACCAAACCCAAATCAGGTTAAAGACCAAATGGGAGCCTGAAAAGTGTAACCAGGCCGGAGTGAACCAGCGCCAGCCTTGTTCCGTGCTTAGCCCCAGCTGTGGTTGAAGCTGCAGCGTTGCTAAAGCCGACCAGGGGTCCATTTGTTGCCAGCCATACACCAGCAAAGCGGATAACCAGATCAAATGGGTAAACCAGCCACCTTTAGTCCACAACTGCTGCCAGTAACCGGATAAACCGGCAGAGCCCGTACCTGACACTACAACTTCGGCCCTCTCCCATGCCGCAGCCTGATAACGATCTGCATAAGGATCCATTAAAAAGCGATTAACCTCAGCGGCAACCAGCTCTGCATGCTCTGGCGCACACCAAAGCTCAGCCTGCTGTGCAGAATGCACCACCACACTGACATCAAGGTGTTGATTCTTACAATAATCAGCCAGGCTCAGAGCCGCCGCCGATGAAGCAAACTCAGCAATTTTAATCATGGGAACTTATAACAAAAGGCAACTGCTGCCGCCAGGCTTCAAAACCACCATCCATACTAAAGACAGTTTCAAACCCCTGTTGAGCCAGATACTGAGCAGCACCCTGACTGGAATTGCCGTGATAACAGACCACAACCACAGGAGTTTCAAATTCAGTTTGTTGCATAAACTGATTCAGACTGCCGTTGGTTAAATGGAAGGAGCCGGCAATATGACCAGAGGCATAACTTTGTTCATCACGGATATCAACCACTACCGCTTTATGCTGTTCTATTTGCTCCAGCGCTGTCGCTACTGAAATACGACTGAACTCACTCATAGGTCACTCCCTTACAACTTCAGATTCAAATCAATGTCGCGATTGTAGCCCAGCCAGACCAGCTTGAGTACCGCAGACTGGCGCGGATCCGCTGAACTGCAGATAACTGGCGAAGAAATAACCAGACAAACCAGCTAAATAACGCGTTAAAACACCAAGTTAACAATTACAGCTTTAGCTCAGGCAGAAGCTTAGGTAAAATAGCGCGCCTTGTTGGTTTGGAAACAGAGTACTCATGTCAGACAGTCCCTTGTATTTAATTTACGATCCTGCTTTTGATGATATGGACGCCGAAGGCTGCCCGGGATTTGGTTTTATACTGGTGTTTGACGAGCAGGATCTGGACAACTATCAATCCGGCGAAAACCCGCCTTTCCCTGCGGTATCCATGTTGTTTACCGATCATGCCGATGGCAGTATCAGTGGTGATTTATTAGGTTGGGCACAATTGGACGCCGAAATTTTTCAGCACTTCCCTTTAGGGCAGTTTTTCCAGTTAATGGAACAAGCCGCTCAGGTAGCCATTAACGCTTATCGTCAGGTCGGCCAGGTGCCGGATAAACTTATCGCTCAATTATTGCCGGACGATGATTTAATTCAGTTTGATGTGCAGTTTGCCACACTGGAACTGAATGACGCTGAAGCAGAATCCCAACTGGCCAAACAAATGATGTCAGGCCGGCCTTATTTAGATTCTTAACCGATCCTTTTCTCTTCAGGCTCCGTATCCTGACAAAACAGAGCCTGTATGACCCATCATAAATTACATCTGCCTCAAAAAATCTGCGCTTGCTGTGGTTTAGCTTTTAGCTGGCGCAAAAAATGGCAAAAAAACTGGCCTGATGTGAAATACTGCTCAGAGCGTTGCCGGCGGAAAAAGTGACCTTCGGCCTATTGTGAGTAGTATCACCACTCCTGTTCAATAAGGGTTAACCTAGAGCACAGGACCCGTTATGAAAACTTTGTACCTTTTCGCCACATTAAGCAGTTTTTCTTTATTAGCCAGTGAATTAAGCTCATTCGATTTATTGCTCGAGCAGGATAAATTCAGCCTGTTACAACAACAGCTAAGTCAGGCAAGTCATGTATCTGACAAAGAGTTTTGGGTACTTCAATTAAAAGCCATGTTGGGCTTACGCCAATCAGAACAGGCGGAACAGCTGGCAGAGAAGGCCTTGCAACAATATCCGCAAGATGCAGAACTGCTGCGTTTGGCTGCATTAAATCAATTTAATCTGGCGCAGGACAGCAGTATTTTTTCAGCCGGATCTTATGCCAAAGCAGGTTTAGCTTTACTGAAACAGGCTATGGCGGCCAATCCGGCGGATTTGGAAACCCAACAAAGTCTGATTAGTTTTTATCTGCAGGCCCCGGCCATTGCTGGTGGCGATAAAGAGGAAGCAGCACGGCTGGCCAAAACTATGGCGGAACAACATCAGCCAGAAGGTAGCCTGGCAACCATAGAGCTATTGCTGGATGACGATCAACTTCCTCAGGCTATTGCCCTGGCCGAGCAGCAACTGCAACAGTACCCAACACACCCTGCTCTGCTTGGCACTTATGCAAATTTGCTGAGCTTAAATAACGACCCTGCTAATGCATTTGCTCAGTACCAAAAAGCTGCGGCTGCAGCAACAGATTTGTCAGAACAGCAAAGTTACTATTATCAGTTGGGTCGTTTGGCGGCAACAGCCCAACAAGATCCACAACTGGGCCAGCAGGCGCTGCTGGGTTATTTAGCTTTTTATCAGGACAGTGACCATGGCAGATACAACTGGGCTCAATTACGTTTAGCCCAGATTTATCTGCTGCAACATCAGCAGGACAAAGCCAAAGACCTGGTGCAACAAGTCAAAACCCGGCAGCAGGATGATGATCGGCTGCAAAGCGAGCTGAAAAAACTGGAAAAGCAACTGAAAAAGTCCTGAAGCCTCTGTTATCTGAGTGGGATCTCTGGATCCCATTTTGCTTTTTCAGCTCAGGCCTTTTACTATAGGCACTTTATTTCATCACCCAGTTCGCCGGAATAGCAGCATGGCAAAAGCAATTAATATGGCCGAGGTAGAAAAAGCATTAAGTGGCTTTACTATTCCTCCTCAGCCTACTGTTTTATTAAGTATCAAAGCAGAAATTGAAAGTGATGATCCAAACATTAAGCGTATTGCTGAACTGATCAATCAGGATTTGGGGATTGCAGGTTTCACCCTCAAAGTGGTGAATTCTGTCTATTTTGGCTTACGCCGTAAAATCAGCTCAGTCGAACATGCCTGTAAGTTTTTAGGCTTAAACCGGGTGATTAAATTAGTCAGTTCTGTGGTGTTGCGTTTCACCTTAAGCGAAGGCCGGACCGACCGTTTCACTGAAAATCTGTGGCAAAGTGCTGGCAACGTGGCCAATGCAGCGGCCTTATTAGCGCAACAACTGCGTTATGGCACTGATTGTGCCGACGACGCCTACAGCCTCGGCTTATTCCACAATGCAGGTATGCTGCTGATCAGCAGCCAGTTTAAAGATTACGCCAAAGTAATAAAACAAGCTCATTTAGCGGGCTACAACATGTCTGATGCCGAAGATCAGAATTTCCAGACGACCCATGAGCTGCTGGGCTACATGATTGCTCAGTCCTGGGGTTTAGCACCAGAACTGACTAACGTGATTGCCTATCACCACAGCCATGCATTGATCCTGGCCTCTGATGATATCTACGAAAAACGTCTGTTTGCTTTGCTGAAACTGGCTGAGCATATGACAGATGAAAACAAAGTGCTGCTGGATTTGGACGAGGATCCGGAATGGGAGCAGCATAAAGCTACTATCCTGGATATTCTGGAGCTGGACGAACTGGCCCTGCACGACTTAGGTGATTACCTGCAGCTGCAGGGTGTGCCAAATCGTTATCACGCTTAAGACAGGGAGCTTAGGCTCCCGTTTTTTATTCTGAAGAGTTTATCAAGATGCGTATTGTATTAGCCCCAATGGAGGGTGTGGTGGACCATTTAATGCGGGATATGCTCACCCGTATTGGTGGTTTTGATTTATGCATCACTGAATTTGTCCGGGTGGTTGATCAACTTTTACCAAACCGGGTCTTTACCCGTATTTGCCCTGAATTAAAACAAGGCGGAGTGACACCTGCCGGTGTACCGGTGCGGGTGCAGTTGTTGGGTCAAGAACCAGAATGGCTGGCTGAAAACGCAGTACGAGCAGTACAACTGGGCTCGCCCGGTGTGGATTTAAATTTTGGTTGTCCGGCTAAAGCAGTGAATAAAAGTCGCGGCGGCGCTGTGCTTTTAAAAGAAACCGAAACCCTGTACCAGATTATTAAAGCAGTACGGGATGCAGTGCCAGCTCAGTTTCCGGTCACAGCCAAAATCCGTTTAGGTTTTGACGATACCAGTTTAACTCTCGACAACGCCCGTGCTATTTATGAAGCCGGTGCAACTGAGCTGACAGTGCATGCCCGCACTAAAAGCGACGGCTACAGACCCCCTGCTTATTGGCCCTGGATAGAAAAAATCCGCCAGACCATTCCAATTAATGTGGTCGCCAACGGCGAAATCTGGACACCTGAAGATGCGGCTTTATGTTTAGAGCAATCCGGCAGCACAGATTTAATGCTCGGCCGTGGCGCTTTAGCCAGCCCTGGATTAGCACGAGATATCAAACAGCATTTTGCCAATGGCACTCATCAAAAAATGCCATGGCCTCAAGTACTTGAGCTGCTGTTACAGTATTCAGATTATGAGATTGCGGGCGACAAAGGCTTGTATTACTCCAACCGCATCAAACAATGGTTTAGTTATCTTAAATTGCAGTACACCGAAGCCGAAGTCTTGTTCCAGCAACTGCGTGTACAACAAAAAGCAGCAGATTTGGTGGCGACTTT
>CAMLSF010000120.1 GCA_946482615.1 uncultured Chromatiaceae bacterium
GAAGACTGGCAAGGGCAGCTGCATGTCGGCTCCTGGGACTGGCCGCAGTCTTAATAGTCAGAGTAAAATTAAACTTTCCGGCTTAATTTTACTCTGACCCGAATTAACTTTTGTTACAATCCTAAGCACAAATTAACCCGCCAAAGCGTTACACTCAGACAGCGTCGTTCATGAGGTTGGTTATGAAACTGTTTTGGTTCCTGCTGCTGTTTTTTTATCAAAGCCAAAGCATGGCGCATAGCTGGCCTGGTTTTGCCAAACAACAGTCCTGCCCCGAGCTATACCCGGATTACCAACACCTGGTCAGTGATATTCGTAAGCAAACCCCCTGGTACAGTCTGGATTATTGGTTGGCCTCCTGGTTATTACCAAAAGAACAGTTTGAAAACACCCAACAACTCGACTGTGCTCAGTTGGAATACCAGTCTGACAGTTTTTTAGTGCAGGCCTGGGGCTTACAACCCAAAACAAACCCAGAGCAAAAGTGGCCTGTCATTATTTACAACAGAGGCGGTAATTCGGCCCTGGGCCGGCTGGATTTTGTTTCAGTCTTACGCCAATTGAGTCCTTTAGCCCAGCAAGGTTTTATAGTGCTGGCCAGCCAGTACAGAGGTTCAGTGCCACAAGATCAACAGAGGTATGGCAAGGATCAGTTTGGTGGTGCTGATGTTAATGACATTCACCGCTTGATTGAACTGGCGAAAAAACTACCGGCGGCGGATGCGGATAATATCTTTTTATACGGCATCAGCAGAGGCGGTATTATGAGTTACCTGACGGCCCGCCAGCGTGATGATATCCGGGCTATGGCTATTACCGGTGCCCCGACAGATTTGCTGACAGAACTGCCACGTTTGCCGGAAATGGAGCTTATTTTCCGCAGTCTGATCCCCAATTATGATCAGAACAAACAACAGGAGTTACAACAACGTTCTGTGCTGTACTGGACTGAGGAATTACCTGCCACTTTACCTTTGCTGCTGATGTATGGCGGCAAGGATCAACGGGTTCATCCTGACAACTCCAGACGTTTAGCCGCTAAACTGACTGAACTGCAACGCCCGGTTAAACTGATTGAATTTGCCGAAGCGGATCACCTGTTAACAGACTACAAAGAACAGGAGCGTCAGGCCATGTTAGACTGGTTCCGTCAGCATCAACACAGCGGCGAAAAAGCGGTAACGGCACCTTAGCCTGCCAGTTCTGCTCTGTCCCGCCCCAAAGCTTTTGCTTTATACAACGCCTGATCGGCGCGCTGCAACAGTTGCTCCAAATCACTTTCCGCCGTGCTTGCAATACCAATGCTTAAACTACTTTCTAAACCGCAAAGCTGCATTTGTAGCTTAAACTCTTGTTGCACCCGCGCTGCCAGATGCAGCAAACCTTCGGCTGTGGTATCTGTTGCAGCCAACACAAATTCATCCCCGCCTAAACGACAGGCAATATCATTTTGCCTTGCTACAGCTGCCAACACAAAACCCAATTGTTGTAAGGCTAAATCACCGGTTTCATGACCATGCTGATCGTTCAGCTGTTTAAACTCGTCAATATCAATCATCATCAGGGCTAAAGGAATACCCTGAGTTGCTGACTGGAGCTGATACTGCTCAAATTTGGCCTGAAAGGCTCTACGGTTATCCAGGCCGGTTAATTCATCGGTGTGGGCTAAGTTTTCCATTTGCTGCGCTTGTTGATACAGCTTATTTATAGTTTTTTCTGCTACTTTGACTTTCTTTTGTTGCAGCAGCATTTGTTGATCCAGTGCCATTTGATACGCAAGGGCATCGGCAATCAGTTTTAAACTGGTAAAGGTGTTTTCCGTGATCACCACAGCTTGTGCACTGGCTCCACATAAAGTCCCTATGGTTTTACCTTCGGATAAAACCGGCAAAGCAAAAAAGCTCTGCATACCTAAAGCTGCCCCGCCTGAATCAGGAAATAATGCTGGTACAGCAGCAGACTGCTGCAGTTTTGCGTCAAACAATAAACGACACATCGAATCAGACCACTGCACCACTGCCCCCTCCTGCACAGGTACACTTAAGTGACCCTCAACCAGCACCACCTGCTGGGTCAGAGCCTTCCAGTCAATACGGGTTAAAAATGTGGTATCCAAGCCTGTTAAATGCTGAACTAATTGCAATAAAGGTCTGGCAGCATGCTCAAGAGCTACACTGGTATAACTTTGATGTTGTGACATAACTACTCTGGTCTGCTGCAGAATTAAACAACTCTTGTAGCATTCTTTCCCATTGAATGTGGAATTTATACGCAGCTTTTGGCAGATAAGAGCAAATAAAGACAAATTGTTTTGTAAAAAGTGTCGAATTCATTCAAGCCAATTCGACTACTGCATGAATCAACCAGGGGAGAACCTATTATGACAGAGTCTATTCAACACTTAGCTACACAATGGGCAGCAGCAATCGCCCGTCAGAATATGGAACAAATCATGGCTTTTTACGCCGATGAACTTATTGCCTACGATGCAGTGGCTCAACTGCAGTTCAGCGGTAAAGCCGCCTATAAAGCACACTGGCAAAAATGCATGGAATTTTGCTCTGGCGGTCATTCGAAGTTTGAACTGCGTGATCTGAAAATCCAGCAAAATGACCAGTTGGCATTCAGCCATGCCTTAGTCTATTGCGAAGGCAGCAATGAAAAAGGCGAAACACAAGGCTGCTGGATGCGTCTGACTCAAGGCTGGCAACAGCAACAGGGCCAATGGCGCATTATTCACGACCATTTTTCTGTTCCTTTTGATATGGTATCCGGAGCCGTCTTATTTGAACTGACGCCTGATGCTTAAGGCCACGGACAGGAACTTTGCCATGAAATATTTATGTTTAGTCTACAGCGACGAAAAACTGCTGCATTCGCTGCCAGACAGTCCTAAAGACGAAGAGTGTTTTGCTTATGCTGAAGCAGTGCAACACAGTGGCCGTATGCTGGCCGCTGAAGCATTACAACCTGTAGAGACAGCGACCACAGTGCGGGTTCGTGCGGGGAAAACCTTGTTAACGGACGGTCCTTTTGCTGAAACCAAAGAACAGCTGGCTGGTTTTTATCTGGTCGAAGCCAAAGATTTAAATGAAGCTATCCAACTGGCCAGCGGTATACCAGCAGCCAGGGTGGGTTCTGTTGAGGTTCGCCCAATACGACAACTGGAGATATAAGATGCGCTTTATGTTACTGATGATCCCTAAAGGTTATGAGAGTGCAGCACCTGGCGCTATGCCTGAAGCTGCAGCTGTGGACGCCATGATGGACTACAACAGAAAACTACAGGAAGCTGGTATTTTGCTGAGCTGCGAAGGCTTGCATCCACCGTCCATGGGGGCCCGCGTTAGCTTTAGTGCTGGCAAAGCTCTGGTCACAGACGGGCCTTTTACTGAAACCAAAGAAGTACTGGGCGGCTTCTGGATGATTAAAGTCAAGTCCAAAGCCGAAGCTGTGCATTGGGCCAGTTTATGCCCTGCCGGTGACAACGAAATAATTGAAGTGCGGCAAATACAGGAAATGGAAGATTTTCCTGAAGATATTCAACAGATTGCTGCCGATTTTGTCACTATGCAAAGCGTCTGAGTACCGTCACTTTTGACCAGTCCAGTCACAGCCGAAACCATTTCGGCTTTATACCAACAAGAAAGCCGCAGGGTGCTGGCCACCCTGATCCGGCTTTTAGGTGATTTTGAACTGGCCGAAGAAGCGCTGCAGGAGGCTTTTACCTGTGCTTTGCAGCAGTGGCCTGTTGAGGGGCTGCCGGAACACCCCAGGGCCTGGTTGGTGTCGACGGGCCGTTTTAAAGCCATAGATAAAATCCGCCAACACAAAACCCAGCGTCAGTATCAGCAACAATGGCTGGCCGGACTGGACGATGAAGCCGAAGCCAGCAGTGATGAAACACCAGACCAACTCTGGCAGGACGATGAGCTGCGTTTGATCTTCACCTGCTGCCATCCGGCTTTGTCCACCGAAGCCCAAATAGCCTTAACCTTACGCGAAATTTGTGGTTTAACCACGGAGCAAATTGCCAAAGCTTTTCTTACCAGCCCTGTGACCATAGCCCAGCGTATAGTACGGGCGAAAAACAAAATCCGTGATGCAGCTATACCCTACGAAATACCAGCTGCAGAGCAATTACCAGCAAGACTGGATGCTGTGCTGAAGGTGATTTATCTGCTGTTTAATGAAGGTTATAGCCAAAGTTCGGGCGATCAGCTGTTATCTGCAGAACTGTCAGCTCAGGCAATACGGCTTGGTTTTTTATTGATGCAACTGCAGCCGGAATCTGAAACTTTGGGTTTATTGGCTTTATTGTTACTGCAGGAATCAAGACGTTCTGCCCGGACAGATGCGCAGGGGGAACTGATTTTATTAGCGGATCAGAACAGAAGCTTATGGGATAAAAGCCTGATCGAACAAGGGGTTCAACTGGTGGAACGCTCTTTGTCAGGCCGGCGTATTGGTCCTTATGGCCTGCAAGCCGCTATTGCGGCACTTCACGCCGAAAGCCCTGATGCAGAAAGTACCGACTGGCCACAAATTGTGGCTTTATATGATGTGTTGTATCGCTTTGAAACCTCGCCTGTGGTGCTGCTAAATCGCGCTGTCGCTATCAGCATGGCACAAGGCGCGGCGGCCGCTCTTCCGTTGCTGCTGGCACTGCAGCAAAGTGGTGAACTGACACATTATCATCTGCTTGATGTTGCCTTAGCGGATACCCACCAAAAACTCGGCCTGGTGCAACAAGCCAGGCTTTATTACCAGCAGGCGCTGCGCAAAACCACACAACAGGCTGAACAAAGGTTTTTGCAAAAGCGTTTGGATAAATTGGGGTTATCCAGCCCATCAACTCTCTGACTGACAGCTAAAATCCTGAATATCAGTAAAACTCTTTGCGTTCTTAATGAGTTCTATAGTTTTGCTAGGTCTGGCCATTCCGGTGATAGCTCCAGCAGCTAAATCACTGGCACCTATTTCAATGACACCTTTTTTTACGTTCACATTATTACATGATGGACCTGTCCTCCTGACATCTATGCCAGCCCTTATCAGACTAACGATGACAGCTTTATAATCATCAAGTTCTACACCAGAGCCAAACCATACCGCATTTGTTTTATCATCCTTCTGATTTTGTGTCGCAATTTTATTTTCAACAACAAATCCCAATTCAGATAAAGCAGACCTTAGTTCAGGAGAATCCATCTCTTTGTTGTAATACCATATTTTGACATCAGACCTTGTCGATATAGGCTTTTTTTCAATCAAAACAGTTCGGTATCTGTTCGCTTCGATAATTTGACTTTCTTTTAATTCATGAATCGATAACAAATCAAGCGGCTTTCCTGCCCGTTCTTCACTCAGACCAAAGTCTTTTAGTATCTTAGGAAAAGAGAGAAACAAGTCTGTCAGATAAGCAGAATTCTTTAGAGCCACCAAAGTTGAAGTATCAGCCAGAGTCAACAGCTTGTTCATTCTTTCTTCTGCGAGCTTCGCATCACTATCTGACTTGATAGAATCAATGGCCTGAATACAACCAAGAGCTAATACAAGAAAAATGAAGACAGGAGCAATGTATTTAAAACGAGGACTTTCTTTGTCAACAAAAAGTCCCAGAACGGCCAGAACCGTACCTAAAAAGATGATGATGTATTTAACATAGTCAGGTAGATCCGGGTGTAACCACATGGTGATAAGCTCCAAAAAGGGGACTTCTACTTTAGTATATATAAGTAAGGAAGCAACAACAGGAGTACCTAAAAAGAGGAAAAACTTACTGTCGATTATCTCAACTTATGCAGCTACACTGGCAACACGAGGCTAACTCTGGAGCTAAGCCCATGACAAACCAAATAAATAGCAGTTTTGCTCTGCTGAATGACAGCAGTTTAGTGCATCACAGCAGCTATATTGCCGGACAGTTTCAAACCGGCCGCACTGGCCATTTTGCCGTGCATAATCCTGCGAATGGCAGTTTGCTGGCGTTGGTGGCTGAAGCCACAAGCACAGAAGCAGAACAGGCTATTGCAGCAGCTACTGTGGCATTTCCGGTCTGGTCAGCTCTGACTGCAGCAGAGCGTTCCGCTTTATTGATGAACTGGTGTCAGTTGATGCTGGAGCATCAGCAGGACTTAGCCCGTATTTTAACCCTGGAGCAGGGCAAACCCTTAGCTGAGGCCATAGGTGAAATCAGCTATGGTGCGTCGTTTGTCAGCTGGTTTGCGGAACAAGCCAAACGTATGAATGGCGATATTATTCCGGCACCTAAGGCCAATCAGCAAATTTTGGTGCTGAAACAAGCCGTAGGGGTAGTAGCTGCTATTACGCCATGGAATTTCCCCAATGCGATGATTTTACGTAAAGCCGCCGCCGCTTTAGCTGCAGGTTGTACTTTTGTCGTCAAACCTTCAGAGCTGACACCTTTATCGGCTTTGGCTTTAGCAGAACTGGCCAGCCGTGCCGGTATTCCGGCCGGAGTTTTTAATGTAGTCACAGGCACAGATGCCAAAGCTATAGGTCAGGTGCTGACCAAAGACAGCCGGGTGGCCAAATTCAGTTTTACCGGTTCCACTCCTGTCGGCAAAACTTTGTTAGCGCAATGCGCTTCGACCGTGAAAAAAGTCTCGATGGAATTAGGGGGTAACGCACCCTTTATTGTATTTGACGATGCCGATTTAGCTGCGGCTGTACAGGGTTTACTGGCGGCTAAATTTCGTAATGCCGGTCAAACCTGTGTCTGCGTCAATAGGGTTTTTGTGCAGCGAGCTGTGTATGACAGTTTTTTAGCTTTATTAATCAAAGCGACAGCACCGTTAAAACTGGCTAACGGTTTAGAAGCCGGTTGCCAGATAGGGCCGCTGATTAATCAGGCTGCTGTGGATAAAATAGCCCGCCTGTTGGATCAGGCACTGGATCAGGGGGCCGAACTTTTGTTAGGTGGTGCTATTGATGCCGACTTAGGGCCGTTGTTTTTCCAGCCCACTATAGTCACAGACGTCAGGCCTGAAATGCACATCAGCCAGACTGAGATTTTTGGCCCTGTGCTTTGCATCAGTCTGTTTGATACAGAACAAGAGGCGATAGAACTTGCCAACAACACGCCGACAGGCCTTGCCAGCTATTTTTACAGCCGTGATATAGGCCGGATTTTCCGGGTCGCCAAAGCTCTGGACTACGGCATGATCGGCATCAACGAAGGTTTAATTTCCAATGCTGCCGCCCCTTTTGGTGGCGTCAAAGAGTCAGGTTTGGGCCGGGAAGGCTCCGGTTATGGGCTGGACGATTTTACTGAACTAAAGTATTTGTGTTTAGGTGGATTAGGCTGAGAGAGTAAGGCTCCCAGCCCTTCATCAGGTTATTGGTGGCCATCAGTGCAATACATCGACCAGCACATCCGCAATCACA
Source organism: uncultured Chromatiaceae bacterium (assembly GCA_946482615.1). The sequence continues at coordinate 7,411 of CAMLSF010000120.1, forward strand.
GCTGTGGCTATTGAAACCAGTATTAAATCTGTGCCCACCACCTGCCATTGATAACCCTGATGCTGAGGCAGCTGCGCTAGCATGGCGGCTGGTACTGATTTTTTCGCAATGCCAGGTGGCAAAGGTTTACCTTTGGCTAAGTTCTTGCGAATTCCGGGGGGTAAGGCAGTCTGGCCTGTCATCTGATAACGCTCAGCCAGAACCCGGGCATCGGTATGGCTGATACCGGCACTGACCGTCAGTGCCGCAGGCTTCAGTTCAGTGATCTTTTGTTTGCTCTGTTGTTTCAGCTGCTTTTCTGCCGCTTTAGCTTTATGTTCATGATCTTTGTCAGCATCAGCAGCTGTCACTTGTTGTGTTAATAAGGGCGCTATTAAAGCCACCCATAATTTGGTACGTGCATTCATGCTATTCAGCCTCGCTGTTTTAGTTGCTCTTTAGCATAGTCGCCAAAGCTGGATGCTGGCTGAATGGGGTTTACAATGCATTCTGTGCTTTATCCCTGCGGCGCATCCGCTACCGAGTCCCTTTCCACCAGCTGCGGTATAAACAGGTGAGTTCTGCTTTCCGGCTCTATGCTGGTATCACTGAGTTGTATCGCCAGTTTAGTGGCGTAATTGGCCATTTCTTCGACCGGGTAATGCATAGTGGTTAAACGCGGGCGGCAGGCGCGGCTGACGATCAGATCGTCAAAACCTATCACTGACACATCTTCCGGTACCCGCAGGCCGGCGGCGAATAAAGCGTGAATAGCGCCTATCGCCATCAAGTCGTTGTAGGCCAAAAGCGCAGTGAATTTAATGCCTTTATCCAGCAGAGCCTGCACCGCCTGCTCACCACCTTCCATATTGGCGGTGGATTCTTCTATAGCAGCTTCAGCCAACTGCAAACCCGCTGTTTTTAATGACTCACGAATACCCTGCAAACGAAAACCCGGATCGCCGTTTTGGTAAATACTGGTGATCACCGCAAAGTTTTTATGACCTCTCTGGATCAAATAATCTGTCGCCTGACGTGCGCCTGCGACGTTATCCAGCCAAACACAGCGGTTGGCTATAGCGGGCATATAGCGGTTGATCAGTACCAAGCCTGGAATTTCGTTCGCCAACTTCAGCAAGGTTTTTTCATCTGAATATTCGCTGTGCAGAATAATGGCCTGACAGTTGTGATCCCGCAGTGAATCAATAGCTTCCTGCTCCGACTTAGTCTCATACAAGGAGTTACTCATCAGCAGTTTGTAGTTATTTTCCCGTGCGCCTTTTTCCACACCACTGGCGAGACTACCAAAAAATGGCATCGACAGTTTAGGTGTCACCACACCCAGGGTATTGGTGGTTTTACTGACCAAAGCACGGGCGTTGCTGTTTGGTCTGTAACCTAATTCGGCAATGACTTTTTTCACCCGGGCACGGCAGGCTTCGCCCACCTGATGACCATCGTGGATCACCCGGGACACTGTAGCTATAGACACGCCTGCTACTTTTGCGACATCTTTAATTGTGACCATAATTTTTTCTTTTTTATTATTTGCTTATCAACAGTAAATTAAATGGATTCTGAACCCTGATTTTGTTTTTTACGTTCGGCTAACGCCAGACTGATCTGCTGGCTGCTTTGTGCATCCAGATGATAGCCTCTTAACAGCAGCAAAGAACACAAGGCAAAAAGCACAGTGCCCAAGGCTAAAATAACCCGCATCGCCAGAATACTGTCCGGGTTTTGTGCCGCAGAAAGCTCTGCATCAAAACCAATCAGATTCAAGGATAAACCAGCCAGCAATAAGGCCAAAGCCGCACTTAAACTGGTGACCCAGCTATGAATAGCAACAAAAACCCCTTCGCGGCGCTGGCCATGTTTGAATTCATCTTCATCACATAAATCCGCCATCATAGAGGGGATTAACATAGTCATAGCAGTCCAGGCTGAAGTACAAAGCAAAGCGTCGAGCCAAATCCAGCCATACCCCTGTGGTGTGAAAATAAACCATTTGCAGGCGCCTCCGACCAGAGTCAGCACATAAATCAGCTGCAGCGCTGTGATTTTTCCGACCCGCCCGGATAAAGCTGCAATCAAAGGCACGGTCAGAAAACCAAAAGCGGCATAAGCCATCGACAACCAGCCTTTAAAAATGGCGCCCTGAGCTATATCACCTTCGGCAATAAAATACACCAAGAGGTAATAATCCATGCTGGCAGTAAAAGCACCGCCGGCCATTTGTAACACAGTCAGCAGCAACAACAGCCGTAAGCCTTTGTTTGTTTTTAAGGTTTTTAAACTTTGTTTTAAAGTGACAGGCGGAAAAGTCACAGCAGAACGCTGTACCACTTCTTTGCTGTAACAGGCCGCCAAAGTGCCCAGCAGGCCAAAGATAAACAAAGCCACACCCCAGCCAACATAACGTATGCCGACAAAAACTGAACTGAAAACGGCCAGCTGCGCCAATGGAAATAACCACTGATACAACAAAGACCCCAGCTTCAGAAAATAAGTGGTAAAGCCCATAATTTCAGTGCGCTGATGATAATCCGGGCTCATCTCATAAGATAAACAGGTCATAGGCACAGACATAAAAGTCGCGGCTACGTAAAACAACAAAGAAAAAATCACAAAATACAGCAGATGAGCCAGTTCGCCCCAGCCTGTGGGCACCATCCAAATCAAACCAAAAAATAAACAACAGGCCCAACTGGCGACCAGTATAAAAGGCCGTCTGCGGCCAAAACCACTGTGATAATGATCAGATAAATGCCCAACCCAGGGGCCTAATAAAGTACCGAGTAACAAAGGTAAAGTAAGAGCCAGCCCCAGTAAAAAAGGGTCGACTCCTAAGGTCATCTGGTAAAACGGAATAGCCAGCACACTGACACTTTGCTGGGCAAAAAACATCGCAAAAAAGCCAGCGCCAAGCGCCAGCTTTTGAGTTCCTGACACCCGTATCGACTGTGATGCGGATGCTGAGGCTGTTGTGCTTTGGTGCAGTGGCTTTGCCATAGCACTCCTGTGCTGAGGATGAAATGCAAAAGATTATATACACAAAACGTAGGGGCGGGGTTTATCCCCGCCCGTCTATGATTTAATCCAATGCCCGAACCATCATGGCTTTTGGATCAAACTCACTTCCGCCAGTTCTACGCCATGCCAGCCTTTGACTTCGGCAGCACTGTAAGCACTCTGATTAAACATCAGCTGTATACCCTGCAGTTGCTGAAGCTCACTAAGGTTCAGCCGTAAACCCTGCTCCACTTTGGGCGCAAAGACTGGCATAAACATAGGGTAAGCCTGTGTCATCAGCGTATCGGTTTGTTTGAGTTTATCCAGCGGCACTAACAGATACTGCCAGTCTGTGCCCACTTTCAGCTCTGTGCCGTAAGCGATGCCGTCTTTATCCAGCACTGCAAACTTCAGCTGTTCCGGTTGTTTGACCGCACGGATTTTCAGCGCCACTGTGTCGTAGCCTTTCAGGTTACGTTTAAGCAGACTGTTATCGGCAGACAAAGTGGTTTTCAGAATAGCCGCAGCTTTAGGATTCTCTAACGAATCCACACCCAGTTGTAAAGCTAAACCAGAAGCTGAACTGTCGGCAACCACACGTTGCGTCACAGTCGCATCTTTAGGATACAGGCTGTTTTGTCTGTCCAATGTGGCATCAAACAAAGTCACTGGCTGGCCTTGTGGTTTTACTGCCACTGTCCAGTAAGGT